>CAZREZ010000019.1:0-17053 GCA_964599115.1 uncultured Bacteroidales bacterium | reverse complement strand
ATAGAATTTTTGCAGCTCAGATATGGGGATCGAATTGGGCATGGAGTCGCTTTATGACTCGATATATATGAATACTATCAAAATAGCAAATATGAGATTTAGCTACCCAGGCATAACCTTTTAGAAAAAATTGCCTGGATGCAGAATAATGTTTTAAACTGGAATACCGGCTTTGGTGTCAGGATGAATTTTACTGACAGTTGTAATATTCATCACAATGATTGCTCACATGTCAACCGCGAGACCGACCCAAGCGATTGTGCAGCAATTTTGCTGATAGTTTCAAATGAAAACCGTGTGGAGCATAATGATTTAACATATTCTGGTGACGGAGTATTTTTAGGTCAATATAATTATTCAACGATTCCAAATAATAATTACTTTGCTTATAACGATTGTTCTTACTCACCTCACAATGCTATTGAAGCTACATTTGCCGATGGAAATGTTTATAAAAACAATCTCTGCAATTACAGTAGTTATGGTTTCTGGTTGGGATATTCCTTTAACTCCATAGTTGACAGTAACGAAATAATTGGCAATCAATATTCAGGTATTGCTGTTGACAGGGGCTTTAATAATACATTCACAAATAATGTAATAAACAATAATCCTAACGGCTTTGAACTGTGGGAAGGTGATGGAATACCACCTTATCAAGACCAGTTTTCGCATGATTATTTTATTTATGATAATATTATTGATGGTAATACTGTTGCAATCTCGGCAAAAGAAACCGAGTATTTGGTTGTAAGGAATAATCAATTTACTAATAACAGAAACGGCATATATCTTGAAGGATTATCAACAGATGATTCAATAACCGCTAATCTTTTTGAACGGAGTATTTTTTTTCATATTGAAAATAATTCACAATATGATATTTGGGCTGTAGACAATAACTTTATGATTAATGATGAAAATATAATAGCATGCAATATTTATGATGTAAATGATAATCCGGCAAAAGGTGAAGTTATCTGGCATCCATATATTCCTGGTGATGAACCGGTATTTCAGGAAACTCCTCCTGATGACCTGTCGGAACCTCCGGCTGTATGGTATGCTTATCCTGAATCGTGTTGGTGGTATGGCTTGCATGAGCCAACAATTATAGAATGGGACTCTTCTGATAAAAAGGTTGGCTTTGCATCCGTGCATATTTCTACTCCTAATGGCTGGGACATTGCCGCAACTTACAGACCCGGCGGCGATTCCATTGCCTCATGGAGTTTTACAGAAAACGATTCTATTAATATTTGGTTAAAATCAGAAAATTATTCACCATATGGATTTCAGTACTGCCATCTTATTTTAGGAAATGACTGTGGTGCCTACTATAAATATACCACTTCGGCATCTTCAATTTTAAATCCGACTATCGGAAGCTGGAAAAATTATTCAATTCCAATAGCAGGCAATTCTTTATGGTCAAGAACTTCGTTTGGAAATATTTCATTAGATAGTATCAGTTATTTTGAATTTCATGCCGATACATGGGATGTCGGCTTTGAATTATGGATTGACGGATTGCAATTCACACCATTTATTTTTACAGCTATTGAGGAATCCGCTGAATCCTCAACTTTTTCGCTTTCTCAAAATTATCCTAACCCGTTCAGCAAAACAACAAACATCAGGTTTAATTTACCTGAAACATGTTTTGTAACATTAAGCATATTTGACGTTCAGGGAAATGAAATAAGAAAAATCATTAATGAAGAACGTGATTCAGGAAGTTATGAAGTTGAGTTAGATGGTTCGGATTTACCGGCAGGAGTTTATTTTTATAAGTTAATTACAAATAAATATTCTTATACGAAAAAATTTGTATTGATTAAATAATAATAAAGACTCAACTTCAAACATCAGACTTCAAACTTATTTATTATCTTGTGTTTAAATAAAATTTTGCTTAATAAAACAAAGTTTTTCGTGGTAATAATATAATCTAACAGCTTTATTAATACCTTCGCAGCTTAATTTTTCCACCTAACCTGAATAATTCATCACGCAAAGACGCAGAGACGCAAAGATTTGAATTGGAATAATTTAATACCTGCAATACTTTTTATATTATGAAATTGAATATTTTAAACACTTATCACTAATTTACTTATTCTTTGCTGCTTAGCGGCTTTGCGTGAGATTTTATGAATAATGCAGGCTAAAATTTTATTAGGATGAAACAAACATTATTTAAAAAATTAGCAATACTAATTTTAATAAATTTTAATGCAGGTTTATTTGCCCAGATTCAGCAAAATCCTGAAATAACCGTAAACGAAATAAAAGAACATATTTCTATTCTTGCCTCAGATTCTTTAAAAGGCAGAAAGCCGGGAACACCTGGAGGAAAAAATGCAGCAGATTATATAAGAAGCCAATTCAAAACTTTTGATGCCGGATTACTTGGAGATGATGGCTTTCAATATTTTAACGTTGTTACAGAAGTAAAAACCGGTGATAACAACTTTTTTTCTTTTAAAAAGTTTGAAGGAAAACTTAACCTAGACTTTGTCCCTTATTCATTCAGTAAAAATGATGAGCTAAAAGCATCTGTCGTTTTTGTTGGTTATGGATTTGGCATTGATAATGACAGCATCAGATGGAACGATTATGAAAACATTGATGTATCTGATAAATGGGTAATTATTTTAAGAGGCACACCTGATATTAACCAAGAAGAAAATAAATATTTGCCTTATGCCGATGATCGCGACAAAGTATTGACGGCAAGAGATAAAGGTGCAGCAGGTGTTTTGTTTGTTACAGGTGCTGAAATTGATAAAGAAGATAATCTGGTTTCGTTGTATTTTGATAAAACAAAATCAAATTCAGGTCTGCCTGTGATAAATATTAAAAGAAACATAACTAACAAAATACTGGAGCAAAACAATCAGACAATAGAAAATCTTGAAAAACAATTAAATATTAGTCATAAATCTGCAAGTTTTGAAGTGCCTGTTATAGTTTACGCATCAACTGAAATTTTACAGAAAATAGTTCAGACTCAAAATGTTGTTGCAATGATCGAAGGCAATGATCCGGTTCTGAAAAATGAATTTGTTGTAATTGGAGCTCATTATGATCATTTGGGTATGGGCGGACCGGGTTCGGGCTCCAGAATGCCGGATACAAATGCAGTGCATAACGGCGCCGATGATAATGCTTCGGGAGTTGCCGGTATTATTGAAATTGCCGAAAAATTAGAAGCCCACAAAAATGAACTCAAAAGAAGTGTAATTGTTATGGCTTTTGGTGCTGAAGAAATGGGACTTCTCGGCTCAAAATATTTTACAGCCAATCCATTGACAGACCTTGAGAATATCAAAACAATGATAAATTTTGATATGATCGGTAGACTAAATCCTGAATCAAAAGCAATTGTTATAAGCGGTACAGGTACCTCAGTCGAAGCTGTCTCAATTCTTGATAATTTGGCTGAAGGAAGTAAAATCAAACTAAGATATTCTCCTGAAGGATATGGACCTTCTGACCATGCTTCTTTTTATGCTGAAAATATTCCTGTGTTTTTTATCACAACAGGTGCTCACGCCGATTATCATACTCCTTTTGATGATATTGAAATTATAAATTTTGAAGGTCAAAAATTAGTTGCTGAATTTTCTTACAATTTGATATTGGATATCATCAACAGACCGGATAACCTTACATTCAAAGCTGCAGGTCAAAAGAAAAAATCAAAATATGGGAAAAAGCTGAAAGTTAAACTGGGAATTATGCCTGATTTTACATCTGCTCAGGAAAATGGTTTGGCTGTGGGTGGAGTTACTCCAGGAAAACCAGCAGAAAGTGCTGGAATGTTGAAAGATGATTTAATTATTGCTATAGAAGGTAAACCAGTTAAAAATATTTATGATTATATGAATCGCCTGAAAAAATTTGAGCCGGGACAAATTATCACTGTTGATATTATCAGGAATGGAGAGAAGAAGGTTTTGCTGGTAAATCTGTAAATAAAACAGTCTCTTTTAAAAAATAGGATGATAAACATTTTGTAAATTATTATTTTTATGTCCGAAATCTGGTCACTGTCTTTTTTATATAAATTCATAAAATTCGGAATTGTAGGTTTTTCCGGATTATTCGTTGATTTCGGATTTACATATATCTGTAAGGAAATCCTTAAAATCCAGAAATATGTTTCCAATGCAATAGGTTTTACTCTTGCCGCCAGCTCAAATTATTATTTAAACCGTGTATGGACTTTCAAAAGTACAGACCCTGAAATATTTGCTGAATATTCCGAATTTATTATAATCTCAATGATAGGTTTGGGTATTAACACACTTATCCTTTGGATAATCGTAACTAAATTTAAGTTAAATTTCTACCTGTCAAAAGTTTTTGCAATAGCAGTAGTTACGGTTTGGAATTTTCTTGCAAATGCGTTTATTACATTTAGTTAGATTTATAGAACTTTATTTTTACTTCATTTCCATCAAAAACAGCATAAGAAAAATTTGTTATCCAATCGCCGAGAATTATTAAATTACAGGTTTCGGAAAGCTGAGCACTGATGGGTACATGCCTGTGTCCGAAAATAAAGTAATTGATTGAAGGTTCTTTTTTTAAAATTTCATTGCTGTATTTAAACAGCATTTCATCCTGAAGAGGAGTACTGTTTTCTTTTTTGCCTTCTTTGGCTAAATTTGCCAACCTGCTCTTTTTTGAAAAGTACAGACCCATTTGTGCTCCTAAATCCGGATGAAGCCAATGGAATAACCACTGATTAAGTTTACACTCAAAAGTTTTTTTCAGGAATTTATAGCCTGTATCACCAGGTCCGAGTCCGTCGCCATGTGACAGATAAAAGATTTTTTCGTTAAATTCTTTAATGACAGGTTTTCGGTGAAGTTGAATATTAATTTCCTTATTAAGATAATTAAAGGCCCAGATATCATGATTGCCGCGAAATAAATGAACAGGGATTCCCGAATCAGTAATTTCAGCTAATTTCCCGAACAATCGAACATATCCTTTTGGAATTACTGTTTTGTATTCAAACCAGAAATCAAAAATGTCACCCATCAAATATATTTCCTTTGCATCCTTAATTATTTCATCTAACCATCGTACTAAGAACTTTTCCCTTTTCAGACTACTGGCATAGTCGGGAATTCCTAAATGGAAATCGGATACAAAGTATATCTTTTGATTTTTTGATATGGTATTTTTTCCTTGGTTCAAAATTTAAATCTTCTTTAATTTGCAATAATAATAAAATAATTGTATTTTTATTGTTGCAAATTTAATTTTATGGCCAAACACGCAAAATTATTATTAACAGTAATTTTATTTTTAGCAATAAGCATAGCAGTTAATGCTCAGATGATACTACTGCTGGAAAAACCCGGTACTGTTAAAAATATTAAATATCGTGCAGGTGATCAAATTTACGTTAAAACAAAAGATAAATTAAAGTTTTCAGGTACTATCAATATAATTACCGACTCAAGTATTATTGTAAATTATGATATTGAAATTCTTATAAATAATATTGCGATAGTATTTAAAGAGATGTGGTTTGTTTCATTATTTTCAAGAGTAGCTTATATATCCGGAGCAGGTTATTTAATTTTGGATGCTTTTAACCGGACAATAAATAATGAATATCCGATAATTGACAAAAGCTCTTTTATTATCGGAGCAAGTTTAATTGGAGGTGGATTATTGATGAAAGCTAATTCTTACAAACGATGCAAAATTAATAAGCCGTGGAGGTTAAAAGTTTTGGATTAACCTGAATTATTCGGGTTAAAAGATGATATCAGTTCTTTGATTATTAATGTCATTTCCGGCTCAACAACACTTGTAGTATCAATTACTTCCTTATGCAAAACTTCAATAGGTTTCCCTTCAAAGTTAATATTAGAAATTACTGAAATTGCAAAGCAAGGTAAATTCATGTGTCGTGCTGCTATTACTTCAGGTGTTGTTGACATACCTATAGCGTCAGCACCGATTATTTTTAAGTATTTATACTCTGATGGTGTTTCAAAGGTAGGTCCTGTAATACCTGCATAAACTCCGGTTTGATATTTTATGTTATGAAGTCTTGCGATTTTAATAGCTTTATTTATTATTTTTTTATCATAAGCTTCATTCATATCTGTAAATCTGGGACCGAGTTTCTTATTGTTTTTTCCTATTAATGGATTAGGTATTAAATTTATATGATCTGTAATGAACATTATATCACCAATATTAAATTCCGTATTAACTCCGCCGCCTGCATTTGAAACAATGAGCAATTCAATACCCAGATATTTTAAAATCCTGACAGGAAAGATTATTTCATTCATTGAATAGCCTTCATAATAATGAAACCTTCCTTGCATTGCAACAACATCTTTTCCGCCAAGAGTACCAAAAATTAGCTGCCCTTTATGACCTTCAACAGTTGAAACAGGAAAATTTGGAATGGATTTGTATGGAATGCTTAATTTTATATCAATTTCTTTGGTTAAGCCTCCTAAACCTGTTCCTAAAATAATTCCGATTTGGGGCTTTAATGTGGTTTTATTTTTTATGAACTCTACTGTCTTTTTGATTTTTTGCAACATAATTCAAAATTTGTTTGTTAAACTTTGCAGAATCATCTTTGTGAAACTTTATTGTAATAGGAATGTAATATACAGGAAAGTCTTTTATATATTTTATTAACTCGGTTTTAATTAAACGCATTGCATCTTTTTCAGTTGTGATGATTATTTTGTTTTTTGAAAAAACATCATTGTAGGATTCAATAATTTTATTTAAATTTTTTATTGTATACTTGTGATGATCGGGGAAGTCAAGAACGATCAATTCCTGACAATATTTTTTCAGGTGTTCCTGTAATGGATATGAATTTGCTACTCCTGCAAATAATAATATTGTGTTAAAAGTTTTTTTATTGGTTTTATTTTCAATGCCCGGAACAGGCAGCTTTTCTCCATAACTAACGTATGAAAAATATAATCTTTGATAACCTTTAGGTTTTAGCAGCCCTGTTAGTCTTCTTCTTGTAATTGGTGAAAAAACAGTATCGGTTTTAGTTACAATTATAATATCGGCTCTTCTGGCGCCACCTCTGCATTCGCGGAGCGTGCCGCAAGGCAGAATATAATTATTTACATATAGTTTATGAAAATCTGTTAGTAAAATTGATATACCGGGTTTTACATAACGATGTTGAAAAGCATCATCAAGAAGAATTACATTAAGTTTTTGTATGGTATTTATTAAAATTTTTATTCCTCTTCTGCGAAAATTATCAACGGCAACTTCAATATTTTCGAATTTTTGTTTGTATTGTAATGATTCATCTCCTATTTCCTTATAGTCTGAGTCTTCCTTAGCAAGCACAAAACCCTTTGATGACCTTCCATAACCTCTGCTTAAAGTAGCAATATTATATTTTTCTTTAAGAAGTCGAATTAAATATTCGATGTGGGGCGTTTTTCCGGTGCCTCCGAATGAGAGATTGCCAATAGAAATAATAGGTATGTGGAATTGTTGAGAGCATAGAATTTTCCAATCAAACATTTTGTTTCTCAGGGAGATAACAATTCCGTATAACAATGAAAAGGGGAATAATATTATTCTGATAAAATTCACACGATAAAATTAACAAGTTTATTTATAATTTACAAATATTTCAATAAATATTGATTAATTTAGTTTAATTTTGATTTATATAAATTTAAATTATTAACTATGAAAATACGTGATATTACAAATTGTATTGAGGAATTTGCTCCCTTAATACTACAGGAATCTTACGATAATTCGGGTTTAATTATTGGTGAAAAAAATACTGAAATTTCCAAAGCGCTTATCTGCCTTGATGTAACCGAAGAAATTATTGATGAGGCAATTGCTGAAAATTTTCAATTGGTTATTTCGCATCATCCGGTGATTTTTAAAGGTTTGAAAAAAATTAACAGAAAAAATGCAGTTGAAAGAATAATTGTTAAAGCAATTAAAAATGATATTGCTATTTATGCAGTTCACACAAATGCCGACAATATAATTGATGGAGTGAATGCTGTAATTAGTAAAAAATTGGGATTGAAAAATACCCGTGTGCTTTTACCGAGAAAATATATGCTCAAAAAAATTGTAACTTTTTGCCCTGTTGAAAGTGCTGACAAGGTAAGAAATGCCTTATTTGAAGCTGGTGCCGGATTTATTGGCAATTATGATAGTTGCAGTTTTAATTCAAAAGGTACAGGCTCATTCAGAGCTAATGAAATGGCTAATCCTCAGGTTGGAGAAATTAATGAATTCCATTGTGAAGATGAAATAAGAATTGAGACTATTTATCCTGTTTATAAGGAACTGGAAATCTTGAAAAATTTATTTAAAACTCATCCTTATGAAGAAGTTGCATATGATATTTATACTTTAGATAATGAGTTTAACAGGGTAGGAGCTGGAATAATCGGAGAGCTGCAAAAGCCAGCAGATGAATTGGAATTATTAAAAAGAATAAAAAAAATTGTAAAAATCGATTGTATTAAACATTCAAATTTATTAAATAAAAAAATTAAAAAAGTTGCTCTGTGTGGTGGTTCCGGAAGCTTTCTAATCAGTAATGCAATCAATGCAGGTGCTGATATTTTTATAACTGCTGATGTGAAATACCATGAATTTTTTGAAGCTGATAACAAAATATTAATTGCTGATATCGGACATTTTGAAAGCGAACAATTTATAAAAGAATTAATATATGCAGTTATTATTAAAAAATTTCCTAAATTTGCACTCCGAATTTCGGAGAAAAACACAAATTCAATAAATTATTTATTATAATTATGGCAAAAGCAGCACCAAAAACCACATCCAAAGCAAAAAGTAAAAAATCGGAAAAAACTAAATCAGAAAAAAAAACCGATACAAAAGAAATTAAATCCACAAAAGTTGATGTTCCTGAAGTAGAACAGGTAATTGAAATAACAACAGAAAAGAAATTAATTGCTTTATATACATTACAACAAATTGATTCGCAAACTGATAAAATCAGAATAATCAGGGGCGAGCTGCCTCTTGAAGTGCAGGATCTTGAAGATGAAATTGCCGGTCTTGAAACAAGAATTGAAAATTATATTAAGGAATTAGAATTATTAAAACAGTCAATTGCTGAGAAAGAAAATTCAATAGTTGATAGTAAAGCATTGATAAAAAAATATAAAGATCAGCAAATGAATGTCCGTAATAATCGCGAATACGATTCATTAAGCAAAGAAATTGAATTTCAATCTTTGGAAATGCAATTATCGGAAAAAAGAATAAAAGAATTTAATTTCAAATGTAATGCTATTAAAGAAGATATTGAGAATTCCCAGCAGATTTTAAATGAAAGAAAAGACGATCTGGAAATCAAAAAAAGTGAGCTGAAAGATATTATTGCCGAAACTAAAAAAGAAGAAAATGAACTCATTAATAAATCTGAAAAGAATCAGAAATTTATTGAGGATCGTTTGCTTACTGCATACAAAAGGATTAGAAAAAATGCAAGAAACGGATTGGCAGTTGTGCAAATTGAAAGAGATGCCTGCGGTGGATGCTTTAATAAAATACCACCTCAACATCAATTAGACATCAGAATGAATAAAAAAATTATTGTTTGTGAATATTGCGGAAGAATTTTAGTTGACCAGCATATTGTTGATATTGTTAATAAATAAATTTTTACAGGATTAAGTAATTTAAAGATAAAAAAAGAGGAGTTCAAAAATGAACTCCTCTTTTTTGTTTATATTTACAGCAAAATTTAACAAATTTGCTAAGACTCGATATAACATAAAATGCTTATGGTATCATGTAAAATTTTTATAATCTTTATTTTATTACTGCTTTCCGAATCAATTTTTGCACAATATGATTTTAATGAAAATTGCAAAAAAGCTTATTCGGATATAATCAGTTTAAAGTTTAAAGATGGGAAAAAAATGATTGAAATTGAAAAATTTCAAAATCCCGAAAACAATATCCCTTATTTACTTGAAAATTATATTGATTTTTTAACAATAATTGTTGGGGAAGAAGAAGTTACTTTTGAAAAATTAAAATCAAATAAGTTTTTAAGAATAAACAGATTATCCGAAGGAGATAAATCATCTCCATATTATCGTTACTGTTTGGCTAATGTTTATCTTCAATGGGCTTTTGCAAGAATTAAATTCCGGGAATATTTTACTGCCGTGTTTGAAATTAATAAAGCATATCACTTGCTGGAGCAGAATCAAAAATTGTTTCCCGAATTTTTCCCGAATTATATTGGATTAGGCTTGTTACATGCACTAATTGGAACTATTCCTGATAATTATAAATGGTTAATAAAATTAGCAGGCATGGATGGTTCAGTCAATCAGGGAGTTAGCGAATTAACACTTGTGCTTGATTCGGCAACCGAAAATAATAATTATGAGTATTTGAAACCCGAAAGTTTATTCTTTTTATCATTTATTGAACTTAATTTGAAGAGTAATAAAAAAGAAGCCTTAAAATTAATGGATAGGTTTAAAAATTATGATAGTGATAATCTATTGATTTGTTTTTCAAAAGCGAGTATTTTAAAACGAACTGGTAATAATGATAAAGCTATTGAAGTGCTTTTATCACGTCCTGAAACCAATGAATATTTTCCGTTTTTTTACCTTGATTACCTCACTGGACTTGCCAAGCTTAACAGGCTTGATAATGATGCATGTAAATATTTTTTTAATTATATTCAAAACTTCAGAGGCAGTAATTATATTAAATCAGCTTATCAGAAAATTGCATGGTTTTACCTTATCAAAAGTGATGAGAAAAAATATAAAGAATATATTTCAAGAGTTTTAAGAATTGATGATAAGTCAATGGTTGATGCTGATAAGCAAGCTGTGATTGAAGCTGAATCAGATGAAATCCCTAATGTTTATCTTCTTAAAGCACGATTATTTTTTGATGGCGGATACTATCAAAAAGCAATTGATGTTTTGAAAGAGGAAATTCCCTTGAATTATTTGAGATCAGCAAAAGATTCATTGGAATATGATTATCGTTTTGGGCGTGTTTATCATGAATGGGGAAAAGTTGAAGAAGCCATTTCGTATTATGAAATTACTTTAATTTCAGGAGCAGGGTTTCCTTATTATTTTGCTGCAAATTCTGCCCTTCAATTAGGTTTGATTTACGAAAATAAACTGGAGTTTGATAAGGCAAAATATTATTATAAAAAATGTTTATCTATGAATTTTAAAGAATACAAAACCAGTATAAGTCAGAAAGCAAAAGCAGGATTAAACAGGATTGAGAACAAAAACTAACCTGCATTATTCATAAAATTTCTCGCAAAGCCGCTAAGCCGCAAAGAATTAGTAAATTAGCAATAAGTGTTTAAAATATTCAATTTCATTATATAAAAAGTATTGCAGGCATTAAATTGTTTTAATTCAAATCTTTGTGCCTCTGCGTCTTTGCGTGATGAATTATTCAGGCTAAATATGTGTCTATCAAAATTTTATTCATAAGAAAAATCCCTGAAATTTTGATAATTTAAAGTCTAAATCCGAAAGTTAGTAAAAAATTGTTATTAGTAAAATCGTTTTTTACCGGATTAACTACAATATCCTGAGTTCCGTAAAGATAG
Source organism: uncultured Bacteroidales bacterium (assembly GCA_964599115.1). Lineage (GTDB taxonomy): Bacteria > Bacteroidota > Bacteroidia > Bacteroidales > JADFUO01 > JADFUO01. The sequence goes on along the minus strand of CAZREZ010000019.1, from coordinate 5,406 downwards.
TAATCTTCAGAAGATTTGGTTAGAACCCATGCAAAATCTATAAAAAAATATTTTTCTCTGAAACCTAATCCAAGCGAATATGAATTTTGTTTACCATCGTTTATTCCACTTTTGAATGGGCTGCCATAAAATGCATAACCGCCTCTAAACCTGAGCCTGTTATATCTCCATTCTGTTCCAACACGAATATTTCCTGTTGAAGTATATTTTGCATTGATATCGTCGTTTTCATTAAAAAAATCATAAGATTTTGAACGAAGTCTTGCTTCTGAATAGTTTACGTATTCATAATCTGCACTTATAAGCCCGTATTGACCGATAATAAAAGCTATACTTCCTATTGCACGCATTGGTGTTGTGAGGTCATAATCAAAAGTCCCGTATGGAGAGCTTCTTACTTCTGTGAATCCATCGTCAAACTCCGATTTTATAGAAGTATTCCATTCATCGGTCAAATTTGTATAATATGTAGGTGTATGAATGGCTGCTCCTAAACGTATCCAGTCTGCTGCTCTAAATATCAAACCGAATTTGAAATTAAATCCTGTGCCACGTGTTTCCAGATCGTCCCATAAAGTGAATTCCCTGAATTTATCATTAGGTAAAGTTTCGTCTTTTAATGCTGTTTCTCTATATGTAGAACGCTGAAAATAACGAACTGAAGGAAAACCGAAAGTAGCACCTATATATAATCTGTCTTTGTAATTAGCTCCGAATGATAAAACCATTTCATTCATTGATCCCCAGTTTTCTATTGATTTTCTTTGAAGAATATCACCCGGAGGAGCTGCACTTTTATATGTTGAACTACCGATTGTGTCAATCAGGTAAGTCCACCATGCTAAATTCAGGTCATAAGCATAATCACCGTATTTATCTTCTTCAATATCCCTGTAATATATTCCGTCAGCGTATTCAGCATATGTATCAACAAGTGAGTTTTTTGAATTTACTCCTTCAATAAATATACGATTGTTAAAATTATTAGTTCTGTTAAGTCCAAAGCCGAATTGTATGTATTTCCAACCACCTGCTTTTTTACTTTGACTAATATCTTGAGTTAATATTATTCCTGCGTTGCCTAAATTAAAATTATTTTTATTGTCTTCGCCTGTTTGTCCGTTATATGTTGAAGAGGTTCTTCCGATATAAAGCGAGGGTGTAATTGTATATTCAGATTTTTTGTATAATCCAATACCTGCCGGATTTGTGCTTAGAACAGAGAAATCTGCTCCTAGAGCTCCAAAGGCACCGCACATTCCCATGTATCTGGCAGTTCCCACGAATGTTATTTTTGAATACCTGAGTGCATCTACAGAATTCTGAGATAATGCCGGTATTATCATTGCAATTATTAAAATTTTGGTTATAAGTATCCTTTTCATGATATATTCATGTTTTATTAATAAAGTTTATAAATCAATGTTTAATGCAGTAAATTATCTCCTCCTTCCGCCACTACTTGATCCTGATGAAGAACGTGAGCCTGAGCTCAACGATCTTGATGGTGAAGAATAACTTCTGCTGCTTGACCTTGATGGTGATGAATAACTCTTACTACTTGACCTTGAAGGTGAGGAATAACTCTTACTTCTTGATTTTGACGGTGCAGAGTAACTTTTTTTATTTGTCCTTGAAGGTGACGAATAAGTGTTCGTATTTTTCTTTTGAGGAACATTGTAATTCCTTGAGTTATTTGTATTAGGCTTATTGTAAGTTTTTGTGTTGTTTACTTTAGGTCTACTGTATTCCTGACTGGATTTTGGCTTCCTGTAATTAGGAGAATTATAAGTTTTTGGTTTAGAATATTTTTGTTGAGGTTTTACTTGCCTGCTTTCATTAGCTGTATTATGGGTTCTTTTTGCATTAGTGTATGTTGATGGTTTGCTGATTTTTCCATTTTTGGAAACACGAGCCGGAGCTTCTTTTTTTCCGGTATATTGACGTGCAACTTTAGATTGATCTGTTTTGGAATTTTCAGAAGGTCTTGTTTTTCTAACTTCCTGCGACTGACTGCCTGCTATTCTTTCACTTCGCTGGGAAGCTGGAGCAACTCTGCTTTTTCTTTCATCCCTAACATTAATATTAGATGCATCACGTGCTTTTCGTTCAGAAGCTAAAGCAGTTTCATATTTGTCTCCCAAGCCTCTTGCATTTCTTCCAACAGTTGTTTTGCTATTTGTACTTCCTCTGGAAGGCCTGTGTCCATAGTAATAGTTTGAGTATCCGTCATAGCTGTTATAGTAATAATATGGACCCCAGCCGTAGTACCCATCCCAATATCCGTTCCAATATCCGTTCCAGTAACTTCCGTATGGATAGCCGTAGCCATAATAATAGGGCCAATTCCAATTATATCCGCCCCATCCCCATCCAAGTCCGACATAAATTGTAGGACCGTAGAAAAATGAAGGACCCATGTAAACTTCAGGCCAAATCCAATTATAACCTAAGTAAATACTTGTTCCCCAGCTATATGGATTGTAGTTATACCAATACATGTTGGTATAATATGGATCATAATAGCTAAAGTTATGATTAGGTCCGTGAAATCTTCTTATACGGGCAGAATAACTATAATCATAATAATCATCATAATTGTAATCATCATAGTAATAATTATTTGTTATATAAGATGTACTGTCAGGAGTAGTAATTATTTCAGTAGATGAATAGTACGGTTCATTTTCATATTCCGAATATTCACTTTCTTCAATATATTCACCATCGGAATAATCGGCGTCATATTCAAATTCAGCGCTTTCACTAACAGGTTTTGCTGTGTAATATGTTTGAGTTTTTACTTCGTTATCTTGATTAGCCGGTACTTTTTTTGTTTTATAATAAACATCATCATAAGTTGAAGCAGTCTCGTTTGATGAAGTACAGGCAGTAAATAAAAATAAAGAAGTTACAAATAAAGCAATTAAAGTTTTCATGATATTGTCCTCCATTGTAAATTTTATATTTATTATATGTTTTTTAGAATACATTATTATTAATTTTGCTGTTTATTAAAATTACATTTAAGAAATAAGCAAATACTATACCAAGATTTTATATGGCAAAAAATTTTTCAACCCGAGAAGAAAACTATTCACAATGGTATAATGATCTTGTGATTAAAGCTGATTTAGCCGAAAATTCAGCAGTTAGAGGATGTATGGTTATAAAACCTTATGGCTTTGCTATTTGGGAAAAAATGCAAGCTGCTTTAGATAAGATGTTTAAGGATACAGGGCATCAGAATGCATATTTTCCGATATTTATTCCAAAATCGTTTTTTAATAAGGAAGCAAGTCATGTTAAAGGTTTTGCAAAGGAATGTGCTGTTGTAACACATTACAGATTAAAACATTCTGAAGACGGAAAAGATATTGTTGTTGATGAGGATGCCAAACTTGAAGAAGAATTAATAATAAGGCCAACATCCGAAACTATTATCTGGGATACATATAAAAACTGGATTCAATCATACCGCGATTTACCGATATTAGTTAATCAATGGGCGAATGTGGTTCGTTGGGAAATGCGCACTAGATTGTTTTTAAGAACTACCGAATTTCTTTGGCAGGAAGGGCATACTGCTCATGCAACAAAGGAAGAAGCAGTTGAGGAAACCGAAAAGATATTAAACATATATGCTGATTTTGCCGAAAACTGGATGGCTGTTCCGGTGATTAGAGGCACCAAATCGCCAAATGAAAGATTTGCCGGAGCTATTGAAACTTATTGCATCGAAGCCTTAATGCAGGATGGAAAGGCTTTACAGTCAGGAACATCACATTTCTTAGGCCAAAATTTTGCAAAAGCTTTTGATGTAAAGTTCCTTACTAAAGAAAATAAGCTGGAATATGTTTGGGCAACTTCCTGGGGTGTTTCAACACGCCTTATGGGTGCTTTAATAATGGCTCACTCTGATGATAACGGCTTGGTGCTTCCACCAAAATTAGCTCCAATACAGGTTGTAATTATCCCGATTTATAAGAAAATAGAACACCTGGAACTTATATCAGAAAAAGCGAATCAGATAAAAAAATTATTAGAGAAAAAAGGAATTAGTGTAAAATATGATGACAGGGATACACACAAACCCGGCTGGAAATTTGCTGAATATGAATTCAAGGGTGTTCCTGTAAGATTGGTAATCGGCCCAAGAGACTTAGAAAATAAAACTATAGAGGTTGCCCGCAGGGATACTCTTGAAAAAGAAATTTTACAAATTACTGATATTGAAAATAAAATTGAAAATTTATTAAAGCAAATACAATCAAATATGTTTCAAAAAGCATTATCGTTCAGAGAAGATAATACTTTTATAGTGGACACATGGGATGAATTTAAAGAAAGAATTGAAAAAGGAGGGTTTATTCTGGCTCATTGGGATGGTACGACCGAAACCGAGCAAAAAATAAAAGATGAAACAAAAGCAAGCATTCGTACTATTCCTATAGAAAATTTGCACGAAGAAGGAAAATGTATTTACACTGGCAAGCCTTCAAAACAAAGAGTTGTGTTTGCAAGAGCGTACTAAAGGATAGTTTGATGTTTGACCCCGATACAGTTACTTCCTTACGGGATAGGCATTTGACGTTTTACAGACTATAGAATATAATTCAGCATGATAGTTAAAGAATTTCTTAGAAAAAGCTTAAATACATTACATATTGATTTAACAAAAAATTTAAAATACGACCGCCTTACAAAGCAGGTTATCTCTAAAGTTGTAAAATCCGGTTCAATATGTATTGATATTGGCTGTCATAAAGGTGAAATTCTGGATTTGATTTTGCAATATGCACCAAATGGGGGGCATTTTGCATTTGAACCTTTACCTGAATTTTATGATAAGTTAAAATTAAAATACTCAAAATTAAACAATATATTTCCGTTTGCTTTAAGTTATCATAAGGGCGAAACCACATTTCAATTTGTTAAAAATGCACCTGCTTACAGCGGAATTCTAATAAGGAAATATGATATTAAGAATCCGAAAATACAGGAAATTAAAGTACAGGTAAAAACCCTTGATAGCATTATGCCCGATTCTGTGAAAATTGATTTTATGAAAATTGATGTTGAAGGCGGAGAATTACCTGTTTTGAAAGGAGCAAAAAAAACTATTTTAAAAAATAAACCAATTATTATTTTTGAGTGCGGTATCGGAGCAAGTGAATATTATGGAACCAAACCGGAAGACGTTTATGACTATTTGGTCAATGAACTTTCTATGAATATTTCTTTATTGGATGATTGGTTAAAAAATAAATTTCCTTTAAAAAAAGATATTTTTTGTGAAGTTTTTAATAAAAATACAGAATATTATTTTATTGCACATCCCTAATTAATTATACCAATCTAAAGTAAATTAGTTGACAATGTTCATATTCCTTTCAAAACTGCTTC
>CAZREZ010000018.1:0-17080 GCA_964599115.1 uncultured Bacteroidales bacterium | reverse complement strand
TGACTGGTTTCTGCACGAGCGTAACGAAGAAATTGACGTTTTCTGGCAAGCACTAATTGTCAGATAAACTTCCTGAACTGAACAAGTTCATATTCATATCCGCATTTTTCAAGATATTTTCTTGAGTATTCATTAAAATAATTTGCCTGCAACTCAACTGATTTTACGTTTTTACTTTTATACCAATCCTCCAACGCAAACATCATTTTTTTCCCTAATCCTTTTCCACGCCATTCCGGAACAATATGCTGGTGTGTAACAAATCCCACTTTTGAGCCACCCAGAAAATCAGGTGCAAAACGAACTACTCCGTGAATAAATCCTACCACTCTGTCATCTTCAATAGCAACAATAAGAGCAGCAAATCTGTTCAGAGATTTCTTCACAGAGTTGATCCATAATTTCTCGCCTCCTTCAATTAATTGCAGTTTTAATCCTTTATCTTTTATAAATTCATACATGTCAACAAACAGTTGCTCAACCTGCTGAAGCGATTTATCATCCTGATCGGTTATGTGTTTAATTTTAAGATTATTCATTTGGAGGTTTTTTTAAAAATTTTATTTAATCCATTAATCTTTGTAAGCTTATATTCATCAAATGCTTTTTCAAAATCAATTTCAATATTAAATTTCTTTTCCATTTCAGTAACCAAATCAACAAAAGACATTGAATCTAACAATCCACTCTGAACCAGATCAAAATCATTTTTGATTTCGCTTTTATCAATTCCAAACTGTTCAAGTTTTTCTTTTAGCTTAAAAATAATGAACTCCGAAATCTCTTTGTCTTTTATCATAAATATTTTTCAATTAATCTTTTTCTGTTAATTTTTCCATTCTCATTTAAAGGCAATTTATCAATAAAAAAAACTTTTTCAGGGATCATGTACCATGGTAAATGTTCTTTACAATAATTCAAAACAGTTTTTTCATTGATTTTATTGTTAGCCAAAATGCCTATAAATGAAAATAATTTATTTGATGCATTTTTTTCTTGTCCTGCATAAATTGTAACAACCGATTCAGTATCTGCAATTTTTGCAATTGTATGGTCAACTTCAAATAAATTCACCCTGTAACCGCTAATTTTCACCTCGCTGTCGGTTCTTCCGATAAAATAAACATTTTTATTTTCCGCTTCAATAACAATATCACCTGTTTTATACCAGATTTTACTCCCTTTGTCATGAATTTTAATAAAATGTTTTGACGTGTTTTCTTCGTCCTTAAAATACCCGTCAATTACCTGAGACCCGCTTAAACAAAGTTCACCTTTATTGCCGGGTTTTACAATCTCACACTTTGAATTTACTATACAATAATCTTGTGATGGGAAAATCCTGCCGATTGAAACTATTCCGTTTAATTCATCGTTTTCAGCATTTGATTTCCATTCGTAATGACTGATTGCTATTGTAGCTTCTGTAGGTCCGTAAAGATTAATGATTTGTGAATTCGGTGCAGCAAGCTGCCAGGCTTCTGCAGTTCTTGACAATAATGGCTCACCACAAAAAAATGAATATCTTAAGCTTGGAAAATTATTATTTTTCAGCAACCTCATTTTTGACATTAATACTGCTTGCGAAGGTACTGAAAACCAAACTGTGATATTTTTTTCCTTAATATATTTTGACATTGAGAAAAATGAATCTTCATCCGGCACACATAAGCAGGCACCTCTTAACCAGCAAACAAATAAATCGTGAACACTCAAATCAAAAGTCAGATCAAAAGTCTGAGAAAACCTGTCGGATTTAATAAATTTGTATTTACTTGTGATATAATTCAAATAAGAAGTTACATTTGAATCAGATACAGGAACACTCTTTGGCTTCCCTGTACTTCCCGAAGTAAACAACAAATAAGCAATTGACTCATGACAGCTTGTAATATTTATATTTTCTTCAAATGTAAGTTCGCCTCCTGAAATAAAAATATGTTGAGGAAATTTATTTTTCAAATCTTCAACTTCAAATGTGTCAGGCAGAATAACAATAACAGACTTGTTAATTTCCGATAATAATTTTTTAAGATAATCAATACATTCGTTTCCAACAATAATGGTATCTGACTCAGAGGTCAAAAACATTTTCAGACAACGCAGTAAAGGAAACCGCGGATTCAAAGGCACATAAGCTTTTGAAGCCATTAAAGTACCAAGAATGCCCGAATAAGCAACAAAGCTTTTAGCTGCTAAAACAGCTAACATTGAGTTATGCTTGGAACTACTGCTTAAAATACAGTTAGCAATTTTATTTGAATGATAATATAAATCATTATAAGAATAGGACATATCCTTTATTTCCAGCGCAGGACAATCAGAAAATCTCTCAGCAGCACTTATGAATTTTTTAATTAGGATTTTATTTGCTTCGTAATTCATTATTCCTTGTTCGATATTCGATATTCAAATATAAAAAAATTGGATGAAAATAAAATTATTGTACCTTGATATTACACAACCTAACCTTAGCCTTAACTTTAGCCTTAGCCTTAGCCTTACGACTTAAAGGAGTCCGTAAGGAGCCTCAGCCTTTCCTTACCTCTCTTTCCATCATCAACGAATCAACAAAATATTTTACAGCCCAGTTTGGAAAAGCAAATGGTTCATACTTACCCCAAAACGGGAATGACCCGGAAACTGCTCCCAAAGTATTGTATGATTCTTTAATGTTTCTGTTTTGAATACATACAAGCAGGTCGTTCATTTTTTTTACTGAAATTAAATATTTTTCATCATTATATTGCTTGAATAATTTCAGCCAGACAATCGCAATTTGAGCACAGCCCGTAGTAATAAGATATTCGCTTCCGTTCCAGTTTTTATCAAATCTTCCGTTCAAAAAACTATTTTCTTTAAATTTTTTTTGCAACACATCTGCAGGCAAAACAGCTGCCTTAATATATTTTTCATTTTTCAGTAAAATTCCACAATCCAGCAAACCTTCAATAGTATATGCAATTGTATGCAAAATCGGTTTATCATTATGTTTTATTGTATTATCGCAATCTTCAAACCATCCGTTTTTATTTTGTTTTTTGTCAACTATCCAGTCCAGGTTTTTAATGGCATGTTCTTTAAATTTTTTGTTTCCTGTAATTTGAAAAACCATAAGTAAAGGAAAGTCAACATAACTATCATAGACTCTTGCCTTGTTCATTGATGCATATTTTTCCCAGCATCCGTCTTTATTTTGAACTTCGCATAACCAGTTGGCTGCTTTAATTGATGAATTCAAATATTTTTCATTTTTAGTTTTTTTATAAGCAGCAATCATCCCTCTTATAATCTGTCCGGTATTAAAAACAGTTTCGTACCGGTTATCATCAATTCTGCCACCCTGCCAGCCACCGCTTTCCTTTTGAATTTCCACAAGCCAGTCTGCTGCTGACAATGCAGCTTTTATAATTTTTTCATTATCATTTTTTTCAGCAAATTTTATTAAAGCAGGAATGATATATCCTGTTGTTTCCGGATACGAAGCCGACCAGCCGTTTACAAGATGATAAGAACCTATTCCGTTATCTTTCATTTGTTTTTGAGAAAACAATAACCAGTCAACAGCCCTTTGAATTGCTAATTGCTTTTTTTTTTCAGAAACTACAGGAATATTTTTCAGTATACTATTTTTATTGTAATAACGATTAAGATCATTCAGGATAATAGCCCTTGCATTGCCCGAAAACAATGAAAATGAAAAATATTTTGTATATAAGTAAATACTTTTAAGCATCAGCTATTGAAATTATCAAAAAACAAAGATAAGAGAAAAATAGAATTGGGTAAAATAAAATTATTATGTCCTCGGCTTCGCTCGAACTGACATCTGTGGTAGCCACCCTGAGCGGAGACGAAGGGTGAGCAGAGACGAAGGGTGAGCGGAGACGTGAGTTAAAGAATATTTTTTTATTTCTTTTCTCTGACTAAAATATTTTTGTACTTTTGGATCTGAATTTTAATATTTAATTAGAGGCCATCTATAAAGTCCGAAAGTTTAAATAAATATTAAAAATCACAAATTACAAGCACCAAATAATAATGGAAAACTTTATTGTTTCAGCAAGAAAATACAGACCAAAGACTTTTGACACTGTAATTGGGCAACAATCAATTACTTCTACATTAAAAAATGCTATACGTAACAATCAGCTTGCTCAGGCATTTTTATTTTGCGGTCCGCGTGGAATAGGAAAAACCACATGTGCACGGATACTTGCCAAAACAATAAATTGTGAAAATATCTCAGAAAATATTGAACCCTGCGACAAATGCGAATCATGCACTTCTTTTAATCAATCTGTTTCATTTAATATCCATGAATTAGATGCAGCTTCAAATAATTCGGTTGATGATATCAGGAATTTGGTTGATCAGGTTCGTATTCCTCCCCAAGTCGGAAAATACAAAGTATATATTATTGATGAGGTTCACATGCTATCACAATCGGCATTTAACGCTTTTTTAAAAACACTTGAAGAACCTCCTTCTTATGCCAAGTTCATTCTTGCAACTACTGAAAAACATAAGATCATTCCAACTATTTTATCGCGTTGCCAGATATTTGACTTTAAAAGAATAAGTATAGATGACATTGTAAAACAACTGAACTTTGTTGCAAAAAATGAAAACATCTCTGTAGAAACCAATGCATTACACATTATTGCTCAAAAGTCGGACGGAGCACTAAGGGATGCTCTTTCAATTTTTGACCAGATAGTCAGCTTCACCGGTGATAAAATAACCTACAAAAATGTAATTGAAAATTTAAATGTGCTTGATTACGATTATTATTTTAAAATAATTGAAACTATCTTAAATAACAATATTCCCAAATCATTACTGATAATTAATGAGATAATTGATAATGGTTTTGACGGACAACATTTTTTAATCGGTTTGGGTGAGCATCTCAGGAATTTACTCGTTTGCAAAGATGCTTCAACTATTCAATTACTTGAAACAGGCGAAGACTTTAAAACAAAATACAAAGAGCAGTCAGAAAAGTGTTCTGTAAATTTTCTTTTAAAAGCATTAGATATTAACAATAAATGCGACATAAATTACAAAATTAGTAATAATAAACGCTTGCATCTTGAAATTTCAATTATGCAAATGTGTTCTATTACTTCGCCTGTTAGTGATGAAGCTCAACATACTAAAAAAACAGCATACACCCCTCCCCCACTAAAAAAGCAACAGCTGGCGGATAAAGATACATCTTCGATTAAGCCAAGCCCAAAACCGGAACCTGAAAAAAATATAAGCGATACATCTGCTACAACTCCACAAATAAAAAAATCAAGTGAAGCTACACCCGGAACAATATCAATTAAACAGGCATTTAAACAGCAAAATGAAAATAACAACAAAAAAGAATTTCATGAGATTAATGAAGAATACCAAAAAGCTGCAGATGAATTTAGCCAGGATCAATTAGAAAAGGTCTGGAAAACATATATTTCTTCTATTTCCGAAAAATTACCGAGTTTTTCAAATGCCATTGCCAAAAATAAGCCTGTATTAAAAGAAAATTTTGTAATTGAATTTAAAACTGATAACAAGCTTATTGCAAACGATAAATTAAACATTTCGGATTTATTAGGGTATTTAAAACAAGAATTAAACAATTATAAAATTCGCTTAGTGCCTGTTGTGGCAACAAAGGAAGAAAACACTATAGCTTATACTGATCAGGAAAAATTTGAAAAAATGGCAGAAAAAAATCCTGCTGTCAGAAAAATGAAAGAACAATTAAACCTTGAGATTGAATTTTAGTAGTGTGCTCTTTAATTGGCCTTACATGAAATTTATTATAGATTTTTTCTTTAGACAAGGCAAAATTCTTTAGCATAACCGTAGCTACGGTAAATAATTTTTACGCAGTATAAAAGGATAAAGATAAATAAATTTGTAATGATAATTAGAGAACGCACTACTAGTGTCCGTTGGTGAACTACAAAGTGTTCCATAGCGAACAAAAACAGCTTGATTTTTCTTATTGCAAAAACAAACTATTTCCCCAATCCCCTGATTTATAATACCTAACACAAAACAGCACAATTATTGCAGTTTATAATTGTTAGTTAACATCATTATTTGACTTAAATAAAGATATGATAATCATAATTGGTTTTTTTGGTTAGTGCTATATTTATTGTTTTTTTGCTACTAAAAAATGGTTATCAAAAAAAAGAGAGGGAAACCTCTCTTTTTTTTTATTTTTGCATTATAAACAAATCAAATTACCTGAATACGATGTCAAAATTTCTTTCAAAAATCATATTAAAACTTTGGGGTTGGAAAATTTATGGTATTATTCCTCAAGGAGTAAAAAAATGTGTGATACTTGCAGCACCGCATACCAGTAATTATGATTTTTTTATAGGTCGTTTAGCATATTTTGTAATTGGAGTAAATGTAAAATTTCTAATAAAAAAAGAAGTTTTTAAATTTCCTTTTGGAAGAATTCTTAAAGCCTGGGGCGGAATACCAATTGACAGAAGCAAGAAAAATAATATGGTAGAATATGTTTCAGGGCTTTTCAGTAAATATGATTCACTATACATTGTTATCACCCCTGAAGGTACACGAAGCTTAGTTCATAAATGGAAAAAAGGCTTTTATTTTATTGCTCAAAATGCCAAAGTGCCAATAGCTTTAGGATATATTGATTATGGGAAAAAAGAAGGTGGTTTAGGTCCTTTAATATACCCTTCAGGTGATTTTGAAAAAGATTTTAAAATCATTACTGATTTTTACAAAACTAAAACTGCCAAACATCCGGAAAAATTTAATTTAAGCCCTGAAAATTTAAGGAAAAGCAAAGTCGTGAAATAATACATATTGGATATCATCAGGTTTCGACTTCGCTCAACCTGACATAGTATCAATATAGACTTTTTAGAGAGGGATTAATAATGGAATATTATTATAGGCAATCTTTCAATGCTCCCCGACCTTTTAGAATTCTTTTAGAATCTCTTGCTGCAATAAAAAGTGAGCGGCTTGGATTGCGGGATTTTATTGCTGCTTAGAGATTCTTATGGGAATTTTAAGAAGTCTTGAACTTTTGGTTCTTTTGGTTCAAGCTAAAAGAACAATAAATAAGATACTTTGTGTTTATGATATCCTAATGCGGAAAAAAGAAAAAAGCCACTTGGTTGTGGCTTTTTGTGGGAGTTACTGGATTCGAACCAGTGACTCTCCCGACTTATCAGTCGGGATGCTCTGAATCCTTCGCAATTAAATCAAGTATTCTTTTACGGTTTTTCCAAGCTTTTACTTGTCTCTCACGGGCATAAGCATCTGATTTGCCTGAATATTCCTCGGAATAGACAATCTCCCAATCGTTAGCTTTCCCGGTAAAACCCTTATGGTTTGAGTTATGCCTTCGCAAACGTCCATTTAGATCATTTGTATGACCAATATAATATTTATCAATTGATTTAGAATATATTATGTAGAAACTGTAAACCATATATGAAAAAAGCCACTTGGTTGTGGCTTTTTGTGGGAGTTACTGGATTCGAACCAGTGGCCCCCTGCTTGTAAGGCAGGTGCTCTGAACCAACTGAGCTAAACTCCCAAAAAGGAGTGCAAAATTAATATCTTTTTTTAGAATATAAAAAATTAATTTCTGAAAAATTTTTAATTAGCTTTGCATAACCATAAATAAAATCATTATGCCATCTGTTTCAATATTTCAAATCATTAATATTTCTTTAATTACTCTTGTTTTGTTTTTCTTAATTAAATATTTATGGAGTATTTTTTTTGATAAAAATTACCAACCTGTTGCTTGGAAACATAAAATAAAGTCAGGGGAAATTTCAAAAGAGCTAATTCGCCTTGAAAAAAATTATCCTGATAAAGTAAGGTTTTTTAATTTCTGGTTTCAGATTGAAAGAATAAAAAAGGATAATATCAAAGGTGCTTTTGCCGAATTAGGCGTATATAAAGGCGAAACAGCAAAAATAATCCATAAAATGGATATCACAAGGAAATTTTTATTGCTTGATACTTTTGAAGGTTTTACAGATAAAGACCTGAAATTTGAAACCGGTGAAGCCACAACTTACAGCACTATAAATTTTGCTGACACAAATCTAATAAAAGTAAAAAAATATATTAACGGAAACGACAACATTATTTTTTATAAAGGATATTTTCCGGAAACTACCAAAGGTCTTGAAAACGAAATTTACTCACTTGTAAACATTGATGCCGACTTGTATAATCCGATAAACGACGGACTAAAATATTTTTATCCCCGTCTTGCTGATGGTGGAATAATTATTATTCACGACTATAACTACAAATGGGAAGGAGCTATAAAAGCCATTGATGATTTTGTAAAAAACATTCCCGAAAACCTTGTTCCTGTTCCTGATATGCAAAGCAGTGTTATGATAATTAAAAACAAACAAATTTTATAAGTTTTACGGAATTAATAAATTTGCACTCTTTTTTAAAACTCTTTATGATATTGAAAGCGAAAGCACTTTATATAAAACTATTATATGTAATCCTCTTATTATCTATAGTTGCATGTAACCCTGCCAGAAGCCTGAAAGAAAATGAATACCTCCTGAAGAAAAATACCGTTAAAATTGAAAGTGATAAATTTAAAATTGATAAAGAAAATATCACCGGATTAGTACAACAAAAGCCCAATAAAAAATTATTCGGACTTATTCGCTTCAAATTATGGTTTTACAATATTGCATACAAAGGCAAAGAAACAAAGTTTAAAAAATGGATTAAGACATCAATTGGTGAAAAACCTGCTATTTATAATCTGAATCAGGCAAAAAGTTCAGTGTTGCAAATCAGGGCTTATATGAGTAACATCGGTTATTTTAATTCCAAAGTAAAAAAATCTGAAAAAATTCATAAGAAACAAGTTGAAGTTGTCTATGATATTAAACCCGCAATACCATACAAAATCAAAAACATCAAATATAATATTAAAAATAATGCAATAAAAAATATTGTTCTTTCCAATAAATCCACCTCATTGATAAAACAAGGAAATATTTATAATGCTTATGATTTGGAAGATGAACGCAATCGAATTACAAAAAATCTTCAAAACAACGGATATTACTTTTTTAACAGTGAATATATTTTTTATGAAGTTGACAGTGCATTTAACAACCACAGCCTTGATATAACCATTGGTATTAAAAATATTAAATTACAATCTAAGGATCAGAGCGGTAAATTTTATGAAGAAAATCATTATCCGTTTTACATAAACCGGATTTACATAAATCCCAATTATAGTGCATTGGCTAGCGACACAATCAAATACGATACTTTAGTAGAAGCTATTCATCAGGTTTCAAAAGACAATCCTGAAATCAAATATTATTATCTTTATAATAATAAATTAAAGATAAAACCCCGAACAATCTCCCAATCTATTATTATTAATCCAGGGCAGCATTTTATTCTGAAGGATGTTCAACAAACATATAAACGGCTTTACGAGTTAAGAATGTTTAAATATGCAAACATTCTTTTTACCAGAGATATTGCTGACACTAATTTAAGTATTCATAGCAAACATTTACTTGATTGTAATATCAATCTATCAAGATCAAAAGTTCAGTCATACACTATTGAAACCGAAGGAACAAATTCAGGTGGAGACCTCGGAATTGGTGGTAATTTGATTTATCAAAATAAAAATATTTTCAGGGGAGCCGAAATATTAAGCGTAAAATTTAAAGGTGCAATGGAAGCACAAAAAACAAGCTATGCAAAAGAAGAAAATACATCAAAAAAGTTTTTGTTTTTTAATACATTTGAAACCGGAGTGGAAATAAATCTTTCTATTCCAAAATTTCTCGTCCCGGTCAAACAGGAAAGATTTCCAAAATACTTTAAACCGAAAACTACAATAACTACAGGATTAAACTATCAAAATCAGCAAAACTACAGAAGATACATTACAAATATTTCTTTCGGCTACAACTGGTCGGAATCAAAGTATAAAACTCATATTTTGTTCCCGGCAGATATCAATTTGGTGAAAATTTTTCCCACACCCGAATTTGATTCAATTATAAACAACGAAACCAATCAAAGTTTAAAAAATCAGTACACCAATCATCTTATTACAGGACTCAATTATAGCTTTATCTACAACAATCAGGAAATTAATAAATTGAAAAATTTTGTTTATTTCAGAGGTAATATTGAAACAGCAGGTAATCTTTTAAACGGAATTGGCAACCTTGTTAAAGCCCCAAAAGACGATGATGGATACTATACACTTTTCAATATAAGATACGCTCAATATGTCCGTAGCGACATTGACTTCAGGTATTATTATATTTTAAATGAAAATAATCGTTTGGTATTCAGGACCATATTTGGAATTGGTATTCCTTATGGAAATTCGGATGACCTGCCCTTTGAAAAAGGATTTTATGCAGGTGGAGCTAACGGAATGCGTGGCTGGCGAATAAAATCATTAGGACCGGGTGCATATCAAAACACTAATATTACTTACGATAAAATGGGCGACCTCAAGATTGAAGGAAATTTTGAATACCGTTTTCCTTTATACAAATTTTTTAAAGGTACATTTTTTGTTGACGTTGGTAATATTTGGCTATTAAAAGAAAACTCATCTTACCCCGAAGGTAAGTTTTACTTTAATAATTTTTTAAGCGAACTGGCTGTTGATGCGGGTATAGGTTTCAGGCTTGATTTTAAATTTTTTATTTTCAGGATTGACGGAGCACTGCCATTCAGAGACCCTGCTGAACCGAAAAACAAACGATGGGTAATTAATAAAGCTGCATTTTATAAGATCTTTTGGAATTTTGGTATCGGATATCCGTTCTAATTGTTAAATCATATTCAAGTTATTTATACTGTGTTTTTAACAAGTTAAAATAATTAAGCAATTAATTACAACTAATTACTATTGAATAGCCATTGAATTACCATTGAATTACTATTGAATGACTATTGAATGACTGTATAATAAACAATAAATTTTAAAAAACATACACAATCCCGGATACTCTGGAGGAAGCAAATTTTCCATCACCCAATGAACATAGACGCAATAAAATCGCTGATATTAAAACAATTCCCATACAATGCTACTTCGGGTCAGAAAACATTGATTAACAAATTAGCCGACTTTTTAATAAACGGAAATAAAAATTCCCTTTTTCTATTAAAGGGTTATGCAGGGACAGGAAAAACCACGATCGTCAGTTCGCTGGTGAAGATACTGCCTGTTATAAATAAAAAATCGGTTTTACTTGCCCCCACAGGTAGAGCTGCTAAAGTGCTTTCAGCATATTCCGGTAAAAAAGCATTTACTATCCATAAAAATATTTATTTTCCGAGAACAACTAAAGATGGGAAAATTGCTTTAACACTTAAACAAAACCACCATAAAAACACCCTGTTTATTGTTGATGAAGCTTCAATGATACCCGACAACTCAAAAGTTACTGATATTAGTTTATTTGCACAAAGAAGTTTACTCGACGACTTAATTAAATATGCTTATGATGGTGAAGATTGCAGGTTGATACTTATCGGCGATTCAGCTCAATTGCCACCTGTTGGCTTAAGTATCAGTCCTGCTCTTGATAAAAATTTCCTGCAAAATTCTTATGATATCTCCATATTTTCTTATGAATTAAAAGAAGTGATGCGACAATCTTTAAAATCGGGTATTCTTGCTAATGCAACAAACATCAGGCATAAAATAAATAACAAAAAATATGAATTTCCTTTTTTCTTCTTAAAATCATACTATGACATTGAAAAAATCACAGGTATTGAACTTGAAGACTTACTAAACGATACTTACTCAAAATACGGCAGTGAAAATACTATTGTTGTAACAAGGTCGAATAAAAGGGCAAATATTTTCAATTGTGAAATCAGGAATCGAATTCTTTTTCGCGAAGATGAGATAGCGGCAGGTGATTATATGATGGTTGTCAGAAACAATTATTTCTGGCTTCCTTCCGATTCAAAAGCAGGGTTTATTGCTAACGGAGATATTATTGAATTACTTAGGATAAGAAAAATTGAAGATATTTACGGTTTTCGTTTTGCCGATGTAAGCATAAGACTAATTGATTATCCGGAAGAAAAAGAAATTGATGTTAAAATTCTGCTCAATACAATAATGGCTGAAACTCCTTCATTACCAATAAGTGATAGCAAAAAACTATTTAATGAAATAATTAAAGATTATGATGATATACCAAGAAAAAGAAGCAGAGTTGAAAAAGTAATTAATAATCCTTATTACAATGCCTTGCAGGTAAAATTTTCTTATGCACTTACATGTCATAAAACTCAGGGTGGGCAATGGGATGCCGTTTTTATTGATCAGGGATATATTACAGACCAAATGATAAATCATGAATTTTTAAGGTGGCTCTATACCGCCCTGACAAGAGCAGTAAAAAAATTATATCTTATTAATTTTAATGATAAATTTTTTTAAACTAATTAATCTATGAATTAGAAGAAACCGTTTTTTACATAGCAGCAGGATATATTACCCGTGTTCTTATTCATTACATAATTGCAAAAATTTTGGGACCATTCATTTGGGGAAGAGGATTTTGTGGATGGGCTTGCTGGACGGCTGCAATTCTGGAATGGCTACCAATAAAAGAAAATCGTGCAATACCTAAAAAATATACCCACATCAGATACATCGTTCTTGTAATTTCATTACTTATTCCAATTTTATTTATCCAATTTGGATACGATTTCTTTAATAATCATATTTACGAAGATAGTGGCAATCTTTTTCAACATCATAAAACTCATCAATTAATCTGGTTCATTGTTGGAAACGGATTATACTATGCTGTAGCAATACTATTAGCATTTATTTTTAAAAAGAAACGGGCATTTTGTAAAATTGCTTGCCCTGTTGCTTTAATAATGAAATTACAAACAAGAGTGGCACTGATAAAATTAAAGCCAACAGGTAATGAATGTATTGAATGCGGTGCATGCAATAAAAATTGCCCGATGGATGTAGATGTGATGTTTTACATAAAGAACGGCAAAAGTATAACTTCTACCGAATGTATTTTATGTGATATGTGTAGAAATGTATGCCCTGTGAATGCAATAAAATGATAAAAATAATTAGAGTTTTTAATATTCTATCTTTAATATTTTTATATTATTGCCTTTTTGTACTTTAATAAAATATGTTCCTTCGGCATAGTCCGACATATTAATTATTTTAGTAAAATTACCCGGTTGAATAAAATGTTTTTCAATAAAGATGATTCTTCCATTCACATCATTAATTGTTATTATTATATTTTATTTGTTTCCATAGCTAAATATTTTTAGTTAATTTAAGATCATAATTTTTGTTTGGCAAAACCTTCCAGCTATCATTTGGCAAAAATAAATACCGCTTGAGAGCTCTGTAGCATCGAACTCAATTTTATAATTCCCCGGACTTTGTTCTTCATCAACTAATGTAGTTACTTTAGTTCCCAAAGCATCAATAATTTTAATTTTTACCAGAAATTCTTTTTGAATAGAATAACTGATTGTAGTTGTATGATTAACCGGATTTGGATAATTTTGATATAAATGGAATTTATTTTGTATCGGAAATTTTTTGTTAATAGAAGTAAGAGGAGAAATGTTCCAAAGCTCAAGATTATTTAAAACAGTATCTGAGGCAACAAGCTGAAAATACTCGGCAGTATCTTGCTGTATGCCACTATGATAAGGATTACCAACAGTACTTTCCTGAAAAACAGCAGAGTATATAACACAAGCCATTAAATACGAACCTTTAAGTGAAGGATGATTCCAATCGCTCATGTGTAAATAATGGAGAGGATAATTATATTCTTCGAGAACTGCATACCATGCCCAACCAACGGGTGCTATTTCAAATCCAATTTCTTCTGAATATTGCAATGTGTTGTCATAAATATGGATTTGCATATCCTCATAAGTATCTGTCCAATTTTGATACCATGTCATTCCGTCTTCAAAAGCCCACGGCATACAAAATACCATTCTGGTTGATTCACAATTTGCATATATCTTATCACGAAGTGTTATTAATGCAGGATATACAGGGTGGTCAGTAAAGTATTTAGGATAGGCCATTAGGATACCAACTCCTTGCAAGATAACATAATCCCAATCCCTTTCATTTATTTTTGCTTCTGTACTGCTGCTACTGGCATGGTCAGAAAGATAGAGCCCATTCTGCCCGTGCATTTCAATAAAAACTTCTTTATTGGAACTGTCTGCAAGATTTTTAACTAAATTCTGAAGATTATTATAATTGAAATAACTGCTTCCAATCAATAAAATTTTACATGTATCCTGTTTAATTTCAGGATTTGCCGATAAGTAATTTAATCCGATAATTGTGATTGATAAAATAAGAAATGTTTTTTTTATGTATTGCATAATATAAGTTTTACATTTTATTATTAGTATTTTCAGTTCAATATGATTTTTTCTACACCGATAACAGAATCAGCATCTCCTAATAGTACAAGATAAATCCCTTTTCGTAAACCGGCTGTGCTTAAATGTATGATGTTCTTTCCTGTAGTGGTAATTTGAATGGTTTTGTTATTCAAATTTCTTCCCATAATATCAATTATGCTTAATTGGTATTCCTCTTGAATTCGAGCATTAAACATTACCTTGATTTCATTTAATGAAGGATTGTAAATTATCTTCATGTCATTTAAAGATTCTTTTGTGGGCGATTCAACATTTGTAATTGTGTCTGAAACCTTTACAAAAGTTATAGTATTGTTGCCATTGTTGCAGATGGCAAATTTATTATCGGGAGAATTGTATGTTATTCCAACCGGGTGAAATAGTGATTCATTGCAAAAAATCTCAACATTATCCAGTGAATCAATGTGCATTCTTATTACTTTATTTCCATACCATGAAGAAACATAAATATAACTTTCGCTATCCATAGTTGAACAAGTTTGTTGAATAGTCCCTGTTGCAGGCCCTGTAGTAACATCTGTAGAGTCGTTGATGTTCACAAATTTAATTACTGATGTTGGCCAGGAAAATAGAATCTCCGGTGTTCTTATTAATACAAGTTAATGATCTTGGATAATTAGTAGAAATTAACAGAGAATCACCGACAATTTCAAATGCCATAATCATATCTGCACCAACAGTTTCTTTAAAAATACTTACATTATTAAGGCTGTCGATAATAAGCAACTTCCCATCATTGGCATTCCCGACGAAATATTGATTAGTTTCTTCATCATAAATTATTCCTTCGGGATTGTTAAATAGCGGGTCGCTCAGTACACTTATTTGTTGCGAAATAGCAGTGTTTGAAAAAATCAAAACTGCTGTAATAAAAAATAAAATTTTTGTTTTCATAAGATAAAATTTAATTTATTATCATAGTTTTTGTTTCACTAAAATTTCCAGCTGTCATTTGGTAAAAATAAATACCGCTTGTAAGCCCGGCAGCATCAAACTCAACTTCATAATTTCCCGGCCTTTTTATTTCATCAACCAATGTGGATACTTTAGTTCCCAAAGCATCAAAAATTGTTATCCTCACCGGAAGTTCTTTTGGAATATAATAACTGATTATAGTTGTAAAATTAATCGGATTGGGATAATTTTGCAACATACACATTTGAGTTGTAGAGTTATCAATATTGTCATCAATAGAGCTTATGGAGGTTATTGTGATCATGATCTCTGTTTCAAAAACATAATCATAATCGGTAGTTAATGATAAATTCAAAACCACATCTTGCGGAACAGCATCCTCAGAAATCTCAATCTCAAATGGATCATTAAAATTCGAAATAATCTCATCGGGATTGATATCACCAAAATTTCCTGTAGGTGAAACGATGACAATATCCGGATTTGAACTGGAAATTGTTCCATTTACACCTGTAGAAATGAAATCTACAGTTAAGGATAGAATTATATCAACTGATTCTCCGGGTTCATTGATGTCGTTGCCATTTTCATCAATTTCCAATTGTTCATAAATTGTAAAATCACCATAATTTCTGAACTCGAAATTTTCCACATCAACCTGCACAATATTATCGAAGTCGCGATATAGAGAAAGATACATTACGTTTTCATTCAAATCAAAAAGATCAGACCACTGCGTTCCATTCGATATATTTCCCCAGGTCGGTAATTCCAAAATATCCAATCCATTTTGCCAATCTACTATTTCTCCATTTTGATCTTCCAGGGCAACATAGAGCAGTTCATATCTGTAACATTGAGAAAAAAGCTCTTGTAATGGGACATTATAGATAGGTATATTCGTAAGAACCTGCCAGTCAACGTCAGGATCAATTATCATAAATTGACCGTCATGATATTCCAAAATTGAAGAGGCTCCATTGCCATCAGCTACCAATAAATGATGACAAATTGTATTATTCCCAAACATATTATCGACAATATTATAACTGTTTGTGATCTCGATTGCTTCATCTACGTTTGCGGCATGATCTAAGATTTCTCTAACCCATCTCGTAATAAAAATCGTCTGTTTTGTGGTATCAATTTGAACATCCACCTCCTCAACGTAAGCTAATCCGGCTGCAACTCCCATAGAATTGAAACCATCTGCTGCAAAATATGGAGCATATAGCAACAATAAGTTTTGTGATGGTGTGAGGTTATTAAAATTGGTTCCAACCGGAAGCCCAAGGTCTGCCAATCTATTCAGGGCAATAGATTCATAGCAGCCTGGGGCACTGTATTTTCCTACCAGAACATCTTGCTGAGGATTATCGAAATTTCTGCCAAAAAAAATGTTTTCAGGATCACCGATTCCCGAATACATGCTGCAACCAAATTTTTCAAATATCTGACTTTTTCCTCCTACATACAGATTATCAAGATAATCCAAAATATCTTCATAATCCCCGGAATAATTGATTGTATGAAAATCTCCAAGATGAGAAAAACTATTTATCGTTGCAAGTGTATCAACTCTATTTCTTTCATCGGTATTTTTCAAATTAATAAAAGTAATATCCGAAGCAAGTAATAAATTAAA
>CAZREZ010000017.1:0-17113 GCA_964599115.1 uncultured Bacteroidales bacterium | reverse complement strand
TTTGTATTTTTCACTTATATTAACAATTACCTTTTCTGGACTCCCTTTTAACAGCGTGTAATGTATTTTTGCTTTTACTAAATTCTCAACAGGAATATGTTTCTTTAAATTATTACTGAAGTTCAGCAAACTATTTTGTGCTTTACTAAATGCTTCTTCCGATACATATTTAGCATGTTTTTCCCATGATGTTGTATGCCTTTCGTGTCCTGTTTCGCTAGGATCATTGTAAACATAAAGGAAATTAATTTCTGAATTTATTTTTTCGGCTATTCCTACTGCAAATTTACATGCATTTATTGAATACTCTGAAAAGTCAACAGGAACAAGAATTTTTTTCTTGTCTTTAACAGAACTGTCTTGCTCAATTTTATCTAAATCATATTCCCTGTGAATTTTCAACAACATCTTTATTGCTTTCTCGGTTTCGTTTGCTCTGACTTTCATCTTTATTCCCTGAGGAATGTTGCTGTCTGTAGTTTTAAAACCTTCATCAGTAAGAAAACATTCAATACCTTCAAATTCAAACTTTTCTTTTACAAAGCAACCTATATGCAATTCTTTAAATGTTATGATTGTTACTAATAAATTTTCCAAAATATTATTGTAAATAATTCGTTAATTTTCCTTTCTTTTTCCATATTTTTCAACAAGCTCGGATTTTATGCCAATTTCTTCAACTGAGAAATATTTATTCAATAATTCCCAAGCTGTATTGAGCATTGCATCAATTTCTATGTTTATATCTATAGCAAGCAGTTTATCCGAATATTCTTTTGCAAATTTCATGGTTCTTTCATCGTAATCAGTTAGATCGAAACCATTTTCCAACTTTGTTTTTGCATTTGCCGCATCAGCATAAAGCCGGATTGCTGCATTCATAACCTGGGGATGATCTTCTCGTGTTTTTTTTCCAATAACAAGTTGTTTTAGTCGCGACAAGCTTCGGAAGGGGTCAATAATCACCTTTCCAATATCAGTATCTCTACGCAGAAATAATTGCCCTTCGGTAATATAACCCGTATTGTCAGGGATTGCATGTGTAATATCACCACCTGATAATGTTGTAACCGCAATAATTGTTATTGATCCACCATTCGGGAATTGAACTGCTTTTTCGTAAAGCCTTGCCAAATCGCTGTAAAGCGAACCGGGCATACTGTCTTTCGAGGGAATTTGGTCCATACGGTTGGAAACTATACTTAAAGCATCAGCGTAAAGCGTCATATCTGTTAAGAGAACCAGAACGTTTTGGTTTTTTTCTGCTGCAAAATATTCTGCGGCAGATAAAGCCATATCCGGAACCAGGAGCCGCTCTACAGGTGGGTCTTCGGTAGTGTTTACAAAACTTATAATACGGTCGAGTGCACCGGCATTTTCGAAAATGTTTTTAAAGAATAAATAGTCATCGTTTGTAAGTCCCATTCCTCCAAGTATTATTTTATCTGCTTTTGCACGCAGGGCAACCATTGCCATTACCTGATTGAAAGGCTGGTCGGGGTCGGCAAAGAAAGGGATTTTTTGCCCTGTAACAAGTGTATTGTTCAGATCAATTCCTGCTATGCCCGTGGCAATAAGTTCGGAAGGTTGTTTTCTTCTTACGGGATTTACCGATGGCCCTCCAATTTCCACTGCCTTACCATCAACCTCAGGCCCTCCATCAATGGGTTGTCCGTAAGCATTGAAGAATCTTCCGCTCAATTCATCACTTACCGACAGTTTGGGTGCATGGCCCAAAAATACTACTTCTGCATTTGTTGGAATACCTTCTGTTCCTGAAAATATTTGCAGGGTTACCAAATTGCCCTGTATCTTAACCACCTGTGCCAGTCTGCCATTAACAGTTGCCATTTCTTCATAACCCACACCATCGGCATGTAACGAGCATGTTGCTTTTGTGATATGATCTACTTTAGTGTGTATTTTTTGAAAAGCTGTTGTTTCCATTTTGATTTTTGATTTTTGATTTTTGATTTGAATATTTTGCGAAGCAAAATCGTTAATCAACAATCACAATTCTTTCATTAATAATTTCCCGTAATTCTTTCTCAAAAATTTTGAACTTATCAGACTTAAATTCAGAGTAGTTCATTTGTTTGAAAACATTTATAATTCTTTTAAAGTATGGATTTACTTCTTCGAATGTTTCAAATTTTAATTTTGCTTTATAAACATCAAGCACCTTATTCATCATGTATTGCTGTCGTTCGATGGATGTCGAGGCATCAATTTTGTCAAAAGCATCTTGTTGAAGTATAACAAAATCAATAACCTCTGATTTCCAGAATATTTGATGATAATCTATTGGCACTCCATCATCTCCCAATATATTTATCTGCTCGTAAGCTTCACGCCCCCTGATGAGAACATTTTTTGCCAGCATTATGTTATCAACCCAATCGGGTGAAATATTTTCTTTGATAAATTCCTGAAACTCCGGATATTCAATATATTTCGAATAACTGTCAACAGCGTCAATAGCCGGGTATCTTTTGCTGTCGGCACGATCCTGCGAAAGGGCGTAAAAACACCGTGCTGCTTTTTTAGTTGATTCAGATACAGGTTCTTTCAGGTTACCTCCTGCCGGCGAAACAGTTCCGATAAATGTTACGGAACCGGTTTTACCATTATTGAGATAAACAAAGCCTGCACGAGCATAGAAATTTGAAATAATTGCAGGCAGGTCCATCGGGAACGCATCAGGCCCGGGCAGCTCTTCCATTCTGTTCGACATTTCGCGTAATGCCTGCGCCCAGCGTGATGTTGAATCGGCAAGTAATAATATTTTTAAGCCCATTGAGCGATAATACTCTGCAATTGTCATTGCTGTATAAACAGATGCTTCACGGGCGGCAACCGGCATGTTCGAGGTATTTGCAATTATAGTTGTACGTTCAATTAATTTTCTGCCTGTTCGCGGATCATCCAATTTAGGAAATTCGGCAAAAATCTCTACTATTTCGTTGGCACGTTCTCCACAGGCAGCAACAACGATCATATCAGCATCAGCTTGTTTTGAAAGTGCGTGTTGCAATACGGTTTTACCTGTTCCAAACGGTCCCGGTATAAAACCTGTTCCTCCTTCTACAATGGGATTCAGGCTGTCAATTACCCTTATACCTGTTTCCATGAGTATAAACGGACGTGGTTTCTCTTTGTAGGCTTTTATTGGAATTTTCACGGGCCATTTCTGAACCATGCTAACAGGAACTTCTTTATTTTCGTTATCAATCAAAACAGCAATAGTATCGTTAATTTTATATTCACCCTGTTTAGCAATGCTCTTTATTGTAAAAGTTCCTTCAAACTTAAAAGGTACCATAATTTTATGAGAAATCCAATTTTCTTTAACTTCGCCAAGCCATGAACCCGGAACAACAGTGTCACCTTTTTTTGCGATAGGTTTAAATTTCCATAGTTTATCATCTTCCAGGGCAGGCGTATAATCACCTTTTTTCAGGAAAACGCCTTCCATTTTATTAAGGTCGTGTTGCAGTCCGTCAAAATTTTTCGATAATATACCCGGGCCAAGTGTTGCTTCCAGCATGTGACCGGTAAATTCCACTTCTGTGCCGGGTTTCAAACCTCTTGTGCTTTCAAAGACCTGAACATAAGCTTTTTCTTCGCCAATTTTAATAACTTCTGCCATTAGTTTCACACCACTCTTTTTGATATAACAAATCTCGTTTTGAGAAACCGGCCCGTCAACCTCAACAATTACGAGGTTTGCTATAATACCTGCAACTTTACCTTTTGTGCTCATGTATTTTAATGTATTGGATTATTAGTTTTTTAATTATTTTGAACTTCAAATTTTTTTTGTACACTAAATTCCTCAGGGAATTTATAGCTCATTTTTATATCATTTATCAATCTGTTAAAAAGCACCTTCCCGGCTTCATTATCAAGCTCTATCCAACGGTCAACTATTTTTAATTTAATTACAAAACTTAATATTTTTTCGATAGTGAAATAATTGAAAAACGTAAACTCATCAAGGAATTTCCACTTTATATTGTCAAGGGCTTTTTCTTTCTCTGATATATCCATTTCGGATTCTGCTATCTGCAATATTTTATCTGCATAAGGAACTTCATCTGTAAGTAAATCCGGTTTGGGGCTACTCTTGATAAGAGTCTCATATACTTCGTTTTCGTGCTTAACAGGGATGAGTTGTTTTTCAGTATCATAACCATATTTGCGACAATTAACAGCGGTTAAAATATTTTTCATATCCCTGTCGAACCTGAACCATTGTTCTAAGAAATCATTTTTCACTTGCAAAACAAACTCGTAGTATAGGCTTTGCAATTCGTTTTCTATGCTCAAATTTGAATTTTCGGAAGTTTCTGCCTTAAAATTGAAGATTAGTTGTTTCATATAATCAACAATATTAGTGGGCTCCTTAATTTGCTCCTCCAAATACTCTTCTGTGTAATTCCCAATATTAATGAACCGCTTATCTTGTTTCAAAAGCAGATTTAACAAATTTTTATTATCATAATTCAGGTAAAGTAATTCAGCCAATCTATAATCATATGTATGCAGTTGTTCAGCAAGTTCATTTTTAAACTCATGACTTGTCTCCCCCGGTTTGTTTCCTTCAATTATTATATCAGGAAGCCCCGCAATCAAACAGTAATAGTTTCTTTTAAACATTGTTAAATCCATAGATTATTTTGGTAAAATTTCAGTTATTTATCAATCAAAAATCATTTTCCTTGTTCTTTCTTTGAGGTAATTTTTAAAATAATTTTCAAAATCTTTATCTGTAAAGCTTATATAATAACTACCGTCTTTTGGCCCGATCTTAAAACCGTTTTTAATATTCGGTTCAAAATTGATTTCAAGGCCTGCATTTAATAGTTCTTTTGCTTTATTTTCAAAAAAGTTGTTAAACTCATTTTCTTCTTTTTTCGGTAGCAGTAAGTTAATATTTAATTCTTCCGGCTTCTGCGGATTCCAGTTCTTAATAATAGTAAGGATGATGTTTTTCACAAACTTCTCGTCTTTGAAAGCATCCTTTACGGGAACTTCGACCTGTTCAGTTGTAATAAGCCCGGTAATTTGTTGTTTTAAGTTGCTGATAAACTGTCGTGCAGCCAGGCGTATTTCCGAATCTGCATTTTTTTTAAGCTCATCTGCATGTTTATTTGCCTGTTCAGCAATTTCTTTTTCTTTATTTTTTGCAGTGTTAGTAATGTCAGCAGCTTCCTTTTTTGCATTTGCAATAATCAATTCCGCTTCCTTTTTTGCTTTTTCAACTCCTTCGTTGTATATTTTTTGCGTAAGTTCAAGAATTTTCTTTGTCATGATAATTTCCTTTTTTAATATCTTTTTTTAGATGTTTTAATAATGATAGACACCAGGTTATTCTCCGATATTCTTAAGCTTGTATAGTTTGGTATTTCACTTTAAAAAACGCATACAAACTTAGTAAGTTTTTGCATTGATTCTTTTTTAATTTGTTGTTTTTTGAGTACTTGTCAACTAACATTTATTATAGCCCAGACAATGTAGGCAACATAGATCAGTATTAGAAACACGCCCATTTTTTTACCTGTATTCCATTTGTTAATCATAAATAACCCTAATAAAACTACCACAGACGCTAAAAGAAACTGTACTGATATATTTAAATTATCAACATTCAGACTGATATTCCCTCCGGTAATTAATATTATTAATAAAAAGGGCAGCCCCAGTCCTATTAAAATATCAAATATATTCGATCCTATTACATTACTGATAGCCATGCCGCCACGTCCCTGCTTAGAAACTACCACAGAAGAAATGAAATCCGGAACAGAAGTGCCGGCTGCCAATACTGTAACTGCAATTACAGCCTCTGAAATATTTAAAATATAAGCAATGCCTATTGCACTTTCTACAATAACCCAGCTTAATGCAGCTATAATTAAAATCGAAATAAAAAAGATAGCATAATATTTTTCAGGTTTTGGAAAAATTTTATCTAAAACAAAATCGAATGGAGACGTAATTTTTTTGACGAATTCCGATTTGTCAATTTTTTTCTTGACTTCCGGTTTTTTTTCATTCGGATCATCATACTTGAACATTTTTTCCCAAAACACAACGACAACAATATATATAAAGTAAATACCAATAAACAACACTGCATCTGTCCATTCTACTTTACCATCTTTAAACATAATTATAAGTAACAATACTGCAACAGCATAAAAAACAAGGTCGCGGATAACTGCCTGCCAGGCGATCAGGGCTTTTTTTACAACTGCTACCGCTCCTGTAATTGCCAAAATATTAAATATTGCCGAGCCTACAATGTTGCCTATTCCAATAGCTTCATGTTTTCCGGGAAGAAAAACTGCAAAAAGGGCAATAAATAACTCAGGTGCGCTTGAGCCGGCTGCCATTAATGTTGCTCCTGCTGCATCATTTGACATCCTTAATTTAACTGCAATTTTATCAAGAGAGGCAACAAAATAACTTTCAATCACTTTTGCTAAAAGATAAAATGACAGAAGCAAAGCAATAATAAATAATATAAGCATAACAACAATTTAAAAATTTAGAATTAAGATTAATGATTTAAAAATTAAAATCATAAATCTAAAATCTTATCAACGTAATCGACTTTATAGACATACCCTTCTTAGTGGTGTTCCTCTGTTGCCATTCCAAAATAAAGTGCTGATAACAATGTAAAAACATAAGCCTGAATAAGAGCAACTAGCAACTCAAGTAATCCCATAAAAATTGAAAAAAATACCGAGATTATTGAAACACCATATCCCATTGCAACATTTATATTTCCAAAAATAAATATCAGGCTAACAAAACCTAAAGCAATTATATGCCCGGCTGTAATATTGGCAAAAAGTCGCACCATTAATACAAAGGGTTTGGTTATTACTCCGATTAATTCAATAACCGGCATTAATGGTACTGGAAACTTTAACCACCAAGGTACCCCTGGAGTATTAATTATATGAGTCCAGTAATTTTTATTTCCATTGAAAAAAATAATTATAAGAGTAAAAAATGCCAAAACCCCGGTTACAGCTATATTACCTGTAACATTTGCCCCACCGGGAAAAAATGGAACTAATCCGAGTAAGTTATTTAAAAATATGAAAAAAAACAGAGTGAGTAAATACGGCATAAATTTTTTGTATTTTTTTTCACCGATTGCCGGTTTTGCAATATCATCCCTGATAAATAAAATTATAGGCTCCAACAATGATTGAAGGCCTTTAGGTGCTTTACCTTTACGTTTTTTATACGTTTTTGCTATTGATATAAACATCCAGCAGATAATTATCATGCTAATGAAAATAGAAAATACATTTTTTGTAATTGAAAAATCCAATGGCAAATCTTCATTAGCTCCTTTCTCAATCATATTACCATGAACGAAGTCTTCTTCAAGGATTTTAACTATTTTGCCTTTGTTGGGCCCTTCACTTGCTATATTAAATCCCATATAAGAAACATTCCCGTGTTTAAACTTACCTGAACTGAATATTGAAAGCTTGCCGTTATACCAAAGAATTACAGGTAAGTGAATGGAAACTGCATGCCCGCCAATATCCAAAATATGCCAGTCATAAGAATCAACAATATGCTCAATTATTTTTTTACCTGCATTATATTCTCCTTCTTCAACTTTAAGGTGCCAATCTTCAGAAAGTTCATTGCTGATTGTGTCATTTTTATTACCATGGGTTTTATTCGAATTATCAGAAGCAAATATTAAAGAATTTAAAAAAAGCAGAAAAGAAAAGACAAATGCCTTTAAAAAATAAACTATTTTTAAGTAATGTATCCTGTTCATCTATTGTTTAAATAATTTTTTTAAAAGAGAATGCAATTTTACAAAAATTTACAGAATTATTAAAAGATTTTTTAATATTTGAATTAAAAAAACTTGTTAACTTTGCGAAAAATTAAAGATATTTATTGACAATTATATTAATGTAACTTCACAAATTGAAAACAGTTAAACTGTTATTGATAATAAAGCTTATATAAATATTAATCAACAAAACCATAAAAAAATACCAGCTATGAAAAAAATTATTGTATTATTTTTTGCTTTTGTTTTTATAGGATTGAGTAGTTGCAAGGAGGCAAAACAACCTGTAAATCCAGCAGATGAATTAGCAAATATAGAAAACATACTTGATCAGTATGTAATGGCAAATGAAAATCAGGATATAAACTTAATTGAAAAAATTTGGGCATCAGATGAAGATATTGTTTTAATTGGTACTAACAGCGATGAAAAACTCGTAGGATGGGAAGCAATTAATAAAGCCATAAAAAATCAATTTAAGGAATTTAAAGACACTTATATTGCTGTAAGTGATCAAATTATTAAAATTAATGACACGGGAAATACTGCATGGTTTTCAGAACTATTAAATTATAATTTCAGTTTTAATGGTGAAGCACAGAGTTTTGAGGGAATAAGATTTACGGGTATTTTAGAAAAAAGGGGGGATAACTGGGAAATTGTCCAGGGACATTTATCTATTCCTGTATCAGTTGAAATAGAAGAAACAAAAAAATAAATTTATTGATGAAAAAATTAATATTTTCTTTATTTACAGTTTTAGCACTATTTTCCTGTTCACAAAAAAAAGACAGGGAAAATAAAACTAATGTTGAATTTAATAATCCTGACATAGAACTAACGGATTCAACTAAGATTACTAAATCCGTTGATGGGGATGAGTCTTCCAAAATTATTATACAACCCAGGGTTGTTTCGGCAACAAAATTAAAGGATGATGGGCATTCCGGGTCTCCTCCAATAATTGATACAAAAATGCAGGCAAAAAAAGCCTTTAATAATGGTGTTGCTAATTATCAAACTAAAAATTTTGAGGAAGGGATAGAGGATTTTAAAACAGTCGTAAAAATTAATCCGCAGCATTCAAAAGCATATTATAATCTTGGGTTTGGTAATTATAATTTGAATAAATTTTCAAAAGCATTAACTTATTTTGAAAAAGCTATTGAGTTAAATCCCAATGATACAATCTCATTGTTATATTGTGGTTTAAGCAATTTTTTTCTTGAAAACTACTATAAGTCAATTGAATATTATGACAAAGCAATAGAAATAAATCCCAGCTATGGGATGGCATATTATAACAGGGGTACGGTTGAAGGTCAGTTAGGAAATTATAAAGGCGCTCTTTCTGATCTTAATGAAGCCATAAAATTTTTGCCTAAAAAATTTGATGCATATTTTAACAGGGGGATTGCAAACTTTTATCTTGGAAAGAAAGAAGAAGCATGTTCGGATTGGGAAAAAGCAAAAGAACTCGGTGCCCCGAACGCTGATGTAGCACTTTCACATTATTGTAAATAATTTAAAGAAATTATTACTTTAATCTACCTGAAACAGTTGCTAACACAAAATCTCCTGAATCAGATGCTTCTTTAAACACCCCACCGTGCTGGTAAATTTTTACATTTACTGTTGCATTTTTATTATTTGATTGTGCTGAGAAATAAAAATAATCACCAGCTTTGCCCTTATACGAATATTTCCAGCCATCAGGCACATCAGGATTTTGAATGGTTTGTTTACTTTTTTCGGTATAAGTAACATTAAACCCGCTTGGCGTTCCGCTAACTTCGTAAATAACATTGTCTAATGGTTTTCTTTTCTTGAAAATCGAACCAATAATTCTAAAAATATTTGCCATAATTTTTATTTTTTTTCAAATATAATAACTGGGATTGATAAAGTCAATAAAATTCAAAAAAATGTTGATTCTTCTTATAAAAATAAGATAATTCATTCGACTAAAATCAACACTTTATTTTTAAGAACTTCAATAATCCCTCCGTTTATTTCAAAATAATGTAAGTTTTTATCTTTTTTTTTTATCTTGATCTTTCCTTTGGTTAAAACGGATATTAGTGGAGCATGATTATTTAATATCTCAAAAGAGCCGTCAATACCAAGAAGTTGAACTAATTTCACTTCTCCTGTAAATATTGTTTTATCAGGTGTTATTATTTCAAGATACATTTTAACTATATTTTCTTATCAATTAACACTATTCATGTTAAATTTTCACCTTATAATTTTTTTATTTATTCGTTTCTGCTATCATTTTCTCCCCTTTTTCTATAGCATCCTCAATAGTTCCGACAAGGTTAAAAGCAGATTCAGGATACTCATCAACATCGCCGTTGATTATCATATTAAATCCTTTAATTGTATCTTCTATTGAAACGATTGTTCCTTTTAAACCTGTAAATTGTTCGGCAACAAAGAATGGTTGCGATAAGAAACGTTGAACTTTACGTGCACGATAAACAACTTGTTTATCCTCATCAGATAATTCATCCATCCCGAGAATAGCAATAATATCCTGCAGTTCTTTATAACGCTGAAGAATTTCTTTAATCCTTTGAGTAGTATTGTAGTGTTCCTCTCCAACAATTTCCGGTGTTAAGATTCTTGATGTTGAGTCAAGGGGATCAACAGCAGGGTAGATACCCAGCTCTGATATTTTCCGGCTTAACACAGTAGTAGCATCAAGATGAGCAAAAGTTGTTGCCGGAGCTGGGTCGGTCAGGTCATCTGCCGGCACATAAACAGCCTGAACAGAGGTAATTGAGCCTCTTTTTGTAGAAGTGATCCGTTCCTGCATTATTCCCATTTCCGTAGCTAATGTTGGTTGATAGCCTACAGCCGAAGGCATTCGTCCAAGCAGGGCTGACACTTCAGAGCCGGCTTGAGTAAAACGGAAAATATTATCAATAAAGAAAAGAATATCTCGTCCGCCCGATTTATCATCACCATCACGAAAATATTCAGCCAAAGTAAGAGCTGATAAAATCACTCTTGCACGGGCGCCCGGTGTCTCATTCATCTGCCCGAAAACCAAAGTAGCTTGTGACTTTATCAATTCTTTATGGTCAACTAATGAAAGATCCCATCCTCCTTCTTCCATGTTTTTGATGAATTTGTCTCCGTATCTTATCACTTTTGATTCAATCATTTCGCGAAGGAGGTCATTTCCCTCGCGGGTTCTTTCGCCAACACCGCCAAAAACCGATAAACCCGAATAAGTTTTAGCAATATTGTTGATAAGTTCCATTATTATCACGGTTTTACCAACACCGGCGCCGCCGAATAATCCAATTTTACCACCCTTGGAATACGGCTCAATCAAATCAATAACTTTTATTCCTGTATAAAGTACTTCTTTTTGAGTTGTAAGGTTTTCAAATTTGGGAGGTTCGCGGTGAATTGCGTAAGTATGTTCTTTTGAAACTGGTCCTAGGCCATCAATCGGCTCGCCAATCACATTGAACAAACGTCCGCGGATTTCTTCGCCGATTGGCATTGTTATTGGTCCACCGACTGCAAAAACTTCCATGCCTCGCCGCAAACCATCGGTTGAATCCATAGATATTGTTCTGATGGTACTTTCGCCTATGTCTTGCTGGGCTTCAAGAACAATTACATCACCCTGGTCATTTTTTACTTCCAATGCATCAAAAATATTAGGAAGTTCAGCATCCTGGTCAAAAGTAACATCTATTACAGGACCGATTATTTGAGAAATTTGACCTACATTAATTTTTTCCATAAAAAATAAAAAACATTAGAATTGAATGCAAATATAAAAATAAAATCGGATAAATAATGTTTTGCCGTTTTATCAGTGAAAATCTTCATTTGAATTATTTCAAGGCTTTGATAATACTGTTTGTAATATGTCGGGAGTTTTGAAATTTATTTTTTTTTGAAAATTTTTTTTTGTAAAAGTATCAAAGAAAACACTCCTACAGTGATTGATGAATCGGCAATATTAAAAACGGGACGAAAAAAGATAAAAGTTTCATTAGCCCCAAAAGGAAACCAATTAGGAAAATGCCCCTTGATAATTGGGAAATAAAACATGTCAACAACTTTACCATGCAAAAATGAGCTATATCCGCCGCCTTCGGGAAATAAAGTTGCAACTTGATTAAAATAATAGCCGCTTTCGTTAAAGATTAATCCATAAAAAGCACTGTCAATAATATTTCCGAGTGCACCTGCGAAAATCAGGGAAATACTAATTATTAATCCGGTATTGGATTTTTTAGCGATAAGTGTAAACAAATAATATCCTATTGCTCCAACAGCTAAAATCCTGAAGATGCTTAAAAATATTTTACCGAATGCACCTGCAATCTGAATGCCGAAAGCCATTCCGTAATTTTCAGTGAAATGAATTAAAAACCAATTACCAAGCACATGATATTCTTCACCAATATACATGTGGGTTTTAATCCAAATTTTTAAAACCTGATCAACAAGTATAATCAGGAATATTATTATTAAAGGTTTTTTCAAAATTTTTGGGAAACGATATATTATCTTTGATATTGTTTTAATTTCGCATCAATGCATAAAGTAGCATGCGGAACACTGTTGAGCCTTTCTTTAGAAATTAGCTTACCGGTTGCCCTGCAAATACCGTAAGTTTTGTTTTCAATCCTGATCAATGCATTTTCAAGATTGTTTATAAATTTTTGCTGACGTGCTGCCAGCTTACTGTTTTCTTCTTTTGATAAAACCTGATATCCTTCTTCTAAAACTTTAAATGTTGGAGAAGTATCATTTGTACCATGCTCATTATTATTTGTATATGCATCGGTTAGCATTTTAAGGTCATTTTTCGCTTTTGCCAGTTTTTCAAGAATTATTTCTTTAAATTCCTGTAATTCCACGTCGGAATATCTGGTTTTTTTTCTGTCTTCTTTAATTGCTTGATCTTTCATAGCATTATATTTTTTATAAAAACATATTTTATACCAATTTATTATATTTTATCAATTTTGATAAAAATTTTAATGTTGTCAGTTAATTCAATATTTGCTTTTTCGTTGCTTTCAATCTCATTTACAAGATTTAACGACTCAGCTAAAGTTTCTGAACAAATATATAACAAATTATTTTTAATTGCATCAATAATTTCATTGTTTTTTTCTATCTGAATTACAATTTTATCTGTAACTTCAAAGTTTTTTTCTTTTCTTAAATTCTGGATACGATTAATAAGTTCGCGGGCAATTCCTTCTTCTTTTAATGACTTTGTAATTGTAATATCAAGAGCCACAGTTAAATTATTCAAATTTGCAACACACCAGCCAGGTATATCTTCAGTTAAAATTTCAACATCATCAGATAAAATTTCAACATTTTTATTATTAATATTAAGCAAAATTCTACCTTCGTTTTCAATTTCATCTATTTCGTTCTGCCCCAACTGATTAATTGATGCTGCAATTTGTTTCATTAGCTTGCCGTATTTTGGCCCGAGTGATTTAAAGTTAGGCCTGATCTTTTTTACAAGGATCCCGGAAGCATCGGTTACATATTCAATTTCTTTAACATTAACTTCCGACAGAATAAGATTTTTAACTTCCTCAACCTGTTTTCTGAATTTATTTTCCAGAACAGGAATCATGATTTTATTTAAAGGTTGACGAACACGAATATTTGTTTTTTTACGCAGTGACAATATCATTGATGAAATTTTCTGAGCCAGCTGCATTTTTTCTTCCAGATTTTTATCAATAAATCTTTGGTCGGCATAAGGAAAATCAGTCAGATGAACCGATTCAACATCAAATCTGCCTGTAACTTTATTCAGGTCAATAAACAGTCTGTCCATAAAGAAAGGAGCTATTGGTGATGATAGTTGTGCAATAGTCTCAAGACACTTATATAATGTTTGATATGCGGAGATTTTATCATCAGAATAATCTCCTTTCCAGAATCTTCTTCTTGATAAACGAACATACCAGTTGCTTAAATGTTCATCAACAAATTCCTGTATTGCTCTTCCGGCTTTTGTCGGTTCGTAATCATTATAATATTCATCAACTGATTCTATTAAGGTATTTAATTCTGATATTATCCATTGATCAATTTCAGGACGTTCTTTTACTGGAATTTCTTTTTCGGAATGAGTAAATCCGTCAATATTTGCATAAAGTGCAAAAAATGCATACGTATTATAAAGTGTGCTGAAAAATTTTCGTTGCACTTCGGCAATCCCTTCAATATCAAACTTCAAATTATCCCATGGTTGTGCATTTGTGATCATATACCAGCGAAGGGCATCAGGGCCAAAATTTTTAATTGTGGCAAAGGGATCAACAGCATTACCGAGTCGTTTTGACATTTTATTGCCATTCTTATCCAAAACAAGTCCGTTGGAAACGCAGGTTTTATAAGAAACAGAATCAAAAAGCATCACAGCTATTGCGTGCATTGTAAAAAACCAGCCGCGTGTTTGGTCAACACCTTCTGCAATAAAATCTGCAGGAAAGCTGGTTTCAAATTCTTTAAGGTTTTCAAAAGGATAATGAAACTGGGCATAAGGCATTGAACCCGAATCAAACCAAACATCAATCAAATCAGGTTCGCGGAACATTTTTTTTCCGCTTTCCGATACCAGAATAATTTTATCAACATAAGGACGATGAAGGTCAAAAGTTTCGTAATTTTCTTTTGACTGGTCACCGGGAATAAATTTTTCATAAGGATTAGATTCCATAAATCCGGCTTTAACGGATTTTTCAATTTCAGCTTTTAATTGTTCGGCTGAGCCTATACAAATTTGTTCTTTCCTGTCTTCAGTAACCCAAATTGGTAAAGCAACACCCCAAAATCTTGAACGCGAGAGATTCCAGTCAACAAGATTATCAAGCCAGTTGCCAAAACGACCCGAACCCGTAGCTTTTGGTTTCCAGTTAATAGTGTTGTTAAGTTCAATCATTCTTTCCTTAAAAGCTGTAGTCTTAATAAACCACGAATCCAACGGATAATAAAGAATAGGTTTATCGGTTCTCCAGCAGTGGGGATAAGAGTGTTCGTATTTTTCGGTTTTAAATGCTTTGTTTTCTTTTTTTAATTTAACAATAATGTCAATGTCAACATTTTCTTTTGAATCCTGGTCAGCATCAGGGTCATATTCATTCTTAACATATCGTCCTGCATACTCACCCATTTCTTCTGTAAATTTTCCTTGCTTGTTAACTAATGTCAAAGAACCTATTCCATATTTTTTTGCTATCATAAAGTCGTCGGCACCAAAGCTCGGAGCAAGATGAACAATACCTGTACCGTCTTCGGTGGTTACAAAATCACCGATTAAAACCCTGAAAGCATCACCATCTTTTGGTTGGGTATACGGAAGCAGTTGTTCAAACCTGATTCCTTCCAGTTCTTTACCTTTAAATTCATCACTAACTTCAAAAGGAATATTTTTTTGTCCTTCTTCATAATCTTCAAATTTTAAACCCGCATTTTTTTCAGGGAAATATTTATTTAAAAGATCTTTAGCTAAGATAACAGTGATTGGCTTGTAGGTATATGGATTATATGTTTTTACTTTAAGGTAAGTTATCTTTTTCCCTACACCTAATGCCGTGTTTGAAGGTAAGGTCCATGGTGTTGTTGTCCATGCAAGGAAAAATAAATCTCCATAAATGTTATTAAAAAGAAATTCGGATTTTTCATTTTTTATGATCTTAAACTGAGCAACCACAGTATTATCTTTAACATCCCTGTAACAACCCGGTAAATTCAATTCGTGGGAGCTCAATCCTGTTCCTGCAGCAGGAGAATAGGGTTGTATTGAATATCCTTTGTAAAGCAGCCCTTTTTCATAAAGTTTGAATAATAAATTCCAAACTGTTTCAATATACTTGTTATCAAATGTTATGTACGGGTTTTCAATATCAACCCAGTAGCCCATTTTTTTAGTCAGTTCATCCCACAGGTCTTTGTATTTCATCACTTCCTTACGACAGGCTTTGTTATAATCTTCAATGGAAATTTTTTTACCAATATCTTCTTTAGTTATTCCGAGGGTTGTTTCAGTAGATATTTCAATTGGAAGTCCGTGTGTATCCCATCCTGCTTTACGCTTTACATAAAAACCTTTTAATGTTTTGTAACGGCAGAAAATATCTTTGATAGTCCTTGCCATAACATGGTGAATACCGGGTATGCCATTTGCTGAAGGTGGCCCTTCATAAAACACAAAAGGTTTATTATCCAGACGGATGGAAAGACTTTTTTTGAAAATTTTGCTTTCTTCCCAATATTTTTCAATTTCCCGTCCGATTTCAGGTAAATTAAGCTTTTTATATTCCCGGTATTTGGTTTCCATTAAAATTGATTTTTTTACTGCTTTTAAAAAAAGTGGGTGCAAAAGTAAAAAAAATAAATGAATTATTGGGATTAATATTAATTGGGGATAATTAATATTTTGATATTCTAAAAACAAATATTTAACGAGAGTTCGGGATTATCGATTTATATCTCTTTTGAGATTTTAGAATTTACAAGAATATTGCTCAGTATTTCGTTTGCTGTCTCTGCACTATAACTTACAAATTTGTCAAAGATATTTTTCTTCTTTACTTCCTCTTTGGTTTTGGTTTTCAGGATTTCGTTTATTTCCCTGAATTGCGAACCTTTTAATTCATCCTGTAAAGCATCAATAATTATTTGAATAATTTCGGAAACCTCAGCTTTCTTTTCCTTTTCGGGAAGTCCGAAGTTTTCTATTTCACTGATTGAGGCATCCAGTATTTCTTTACCGAGTTTTTTACAGGTTTTCAAATAGGAAGATGTCCCGGAAGTATCCCTTAATGCCCAGCTACTGTAATCATATTCAATATTTTCAATTTGCTTGATCTTTTGCGAATCATCACCGAAGATCCGTGCAAGCAAAACAATGGTGTATTCTTTCCATGCTTCAAGATCAAAATTTTTTACATCAAGTTTTTTGATCTGTTCTTTTAATAATTCAATTTCTTTTTTTGACATTTTCTTTATTTTTTACTAATAATAAATATTTGTTTTCATCATTATAACTTAATATAATTTGTTGTTAAAATTACAAAATTTTTCTGTAATGTATTTCTCAATCAGGGATTTAACCCAAATCTCATTTGCTTGTTTCGTTTTCATTAATTCACTCATAAAAAAACTCTTTCCCTAATAATTAAAATTACATCTTTTTGTTAAAGATAACCAACATACAGTATAGCATTAAAACTAGTGTATGTCAAGGATTAGTTGGCGATT
>CAZREZ010000016.1:0-17314 GCA_964599115.1 uncultured Bacteroidales bacterium | reverse complement strand
TCCCTTGGTAAGGTAAAGGTCTTTTGTCTATTCCTGTCACATCTACATCTATAAGAATTATAACATATTTGGGCTTTGCAAAGGTGTGCTTGCTTACCCTCTCATAAATGCCTCATATGTGCCGAATCAGATTATTCTGATTCTTCCTGTTCGTCAGTACAGACATTTATGGTTTGGCTTACTTCAGACCTATCCTCACGGATAACGCCCTTGCCTCCTATTAATGCTTCCTTATTTCCCTTCTTGGAAAACATGTTACCGGCGCATAAGGGACTTGCACCCTATTAAATTAAAGAACTTTTATTGCTATTAACAATATTATTTCTACCTTTACCATTCAAGGCACACACACATGGTATAGTGCATGCGGGTTTCAGCGGTTTTCGAAGGTTTGTGGCTCGTAAAAAAAATCGGTGTAAACTGATAGGAAATCGTTTCGTAATCCCGCACGACACCATACCATCGAACGTTACCAGCCATGTTGAAAGACATAAAAGTTGTATTGAAAGTTTACTAAATTTACCGAGGATATCGCAATATGCGACAACCTTTTAAAATATGAAAAGTAAAAATATAATACCTACAGAAAAAATTGATAGAGCAATTTTATTCATACGTGGACATAAAGTAATGCTTGATACTGACTTAGCCGAAATCTATGGAGTAAAGACAAGCAGATTGAATGAACAAGTAAAACGAAATAAAGACCGCTTCCCAAGTGACTTTATGTTTCAATTGACTGGTGAAGAAAAACAAGAGGTTATCGCAAATTGCGAGCACCTGCAGAAACTTAAATTCTCCAGGACAAATCCATTTGCTTTTACTGAACACGGAACTATTATGTTGGCAAATGTTTTAAATACGACAACTGCCATTGAAACGAGCGTTTTAATAATTCGCGCGTTTGTTAAGCTTAGAGAGATACTTTCAACACACAAAGACCTCGAAGAGAGAATTTTAGAATTGGAGTCAAAATACGACAAACAATTCAAACTGATTTTTGACGCTATCAGGGAGTTAATGAAAAAAGATAGACTTGATAAAGACAGACCAAAAATTGGTTTTAAAATAGACAAAAAAGAATAAGAAACACAACGGCACAAAAATGTATAAAAATAATAGCCGAGATAGTAATAAATTTAAGGGTTGTAGCCCGCTTCAACTTTCTTGTAACTTGACAAGAACGAAGCCCGCAATCGGCTACTATTCTTATACTAACCATTGTACCCAATGTGTTTGTGGAAACAATATTATTATAAAGAAAAACTAACATGAAGAATTTAGTATTTTTAATAACCATAAACATCATTTTTCTGACTACAGCATCATCTCAATCATGCCTGCCGGATGGAATAATATTTAATACTCAAACACAGATAGACAATTTCCAAACCAACTACCCAAACTGTACTGAAATAGAGGGCGGTGTAATAATAAGCGGAGATGATATTATCAGCCTAAACGGATTAAATGTTTTGACATCAATCGGGGGATACCTTGAAATTACTGATAACGAATCGCTAACAAACCTGACTGGTCTTGACAATCTAATGATTATTGGAGGTCAATTAAGCATTATTGGAAACGAATCGCTGAACAGTCTATCGGCTTTGAGCAACCTAACTTCCATGGGAGGAGATATTGGAATTGAGTTTAATGATGCACTAACCAGCTTAAGCGGACTGAACAATATTGATGCAGAATCCATCATTAAATTACAAATAACCCATAATAATTCATTATCAAACTGCGAGGCACAGAGTATATGCGAATATTTATCCAGCCCAAATGGATACATAAGAATTGCCTATAATGCACCTGGGTGTAATAACCCACCGGAAATCGCTAATGGATGTGGTATTACACTCCCATGTTTGCCTTATGGAGAATATATATTTTATACTCAAACCCAAATTGACAGTTTCCAGACTAATTATCCGAATTGCACTGAATTAGTAGGTTATGTTAGGATTCGTGGAAATATTTCTAACCTGAATGGCTTGAGTATTGTTAATACTATAAATGGAAATCTGTGTATAGAGTATAACCATAACCTTACTAATTTGTCAGGACTTGATAGTCTTACTTACATTGAAGGATCTTTACTAGTTTGGGAAAATCAATCCTTGACAGATCTAACCGGATTATTTGGTTTGGATTCCGTAGGAGGAGCTATCTGGATTAAGGATAATTATGCTCTGACAAACCTATCAGGACTTGACTCAATGAATTCCATTGGCGGCAACTTGACTATTCAAGGCAATTTCTATTTGATAGAATTGATTGGGCTTAATAATATTGATTATGCGTCTATTAGCAATTTGATTATAGTTGATAATCTTTCGTTGTCCACATGTGAAGCTCAAAGTATTTGCAACTATCTGGCAAATCCAAACGGAGGAATAACAATTAGTAACAACGCGACAGGATGCAACAATCAAGCAGAAGTAGAAGAAGCTTGCACTGTGTTTATTCCAAAAATATTACTTAACTCTGAATTTTTAATTTTTCCTAATCCTGTAAAGAATGAACTCTTTATTTTAAACAGAAATGGAATTGTTGTAAATGAAGTGACTATATATAACCAGTTAGGACAAAAGGTAATTAATGAAAATCAGCAG
Source organism: uncultured Bacteroidales bacterium (assembly GCA_964599115.1). Lineage (GTDB taxonomy): Bacteria > Bacteroidota > Bacteroidia > Bacteroidales > JADFUO01 > JADFUO01. The sequence goes on along the minus strand of CAZREZ010000016.1, from coordinate 14,693 downwards.
ACTGAAAAGATTAATGTTTCAATGCTAGGACAAGGTATGTATGTTATTGAATTGGGTTCGGACAATTTGAAAATCAGGGATAAATTGATAATTAAGCAATAAAGCACATATAAAAGAAATATCTGAAATATTTATTTGCAGATTCAAACCAAATTTAGAAGGATTCTAAGCAAAATGTAAAAGTCAGTAATATCAATGCTTTCCAGTGATTTGATTTTTTATTTATTATTAGCATGTTTGTAATCTACTGTAAACCAATAGATTTAAACTATTGAAAAATTAAATCAAAATATCTAAGAGTTTAATATTTGTTTATAATTTTGCAACCATTAAGATTTGAGATTTAAGATTTTAGATTTGAGATTTGAGATTGGAGATTGAAGAAGTACTAATAAATACCTGTTAATAAAGATAAAAATTAAATTTAAACAAGTAATAATAAAGTGAATGATATAGTAATTTATGCAGTAATTTCTTTAAGTGCTATAGGTATAGCTGCTGCGGTTATTTTGTTTTTTATAGCCAAAAAGTTCAAGGTTGTTGAAGACCCGAAGATTGATATTGTTGAGGAAGCTTTGCCGTCGGCTAATTGCGGCGGATGTGGTTTTCCGGGTTGCAGAAATTTTGCAGAGGCATTGGTTAATAAAAGCAATAAGGATAAAAATATTGAAGGATTAAATTGCCCTGTCGGAGGCAATGAGATTATGAGTAAAGTTGCAGAAATTCTTGGTTTGGAAGCTGAGGAAAAAGAACCGATGGTTGCTGTATTACGTTGCTCGGGATCAAAAGCAAATGCACCGAAAAAAGTTAATTACGACGGACCTGCAACATGTGTATTTGCAAACAATTTATATGCAGGAGAAAGTGGCTGCCCTTATGGTTGCCTGGGATTGGGAGATTGTGTTGTTGCTTGTAAGTTCGATGCAATGTATATTGATAAAGAAACCGGTTTACCTGTAATAATTGAGGAAAAATGCGTTGCTTGCGGTGCTTGTGTTGAAGCTTGCCCGAGAAATATTATTGAACTCAGGAATGTTGGTAAAAAAAGCAGAAGGATTTATGTATCATGTATCAATGAAGAAAAAGGTGGAGTTGCAAAGAAAAATTGCAGCGTAGCATGTATCGGTTGTAGTAAATGTTATAATGTTTGCAAGTTTGATGCTATAACTATGAAGAACAACCTTGCATACATTGATTTTGAGAAATGTAAGCTTTGTAGAAAATGTGTTGAAGAATGTCCGACAGGTGCTATCCATGAGCTGAATTTTCCACCGAGAAAACCAAAACCGGAAAAAGTTATTGAAAAGCAAAAAACCGAAACAGTATCAACAGAAGCTAAAGTTGTTGATAATAAACCGGAAAAAGATTTAAATACAGGAGGATAATAATATTGAAAACATTTAAATTAGGTGGTGTTCATCCGCCTGAAAATAAATTATCAAATAACAGTCCTATTCAGGTTCTTACTATTCCGAAACAGGTTTTTATTCCTGTTTCCCAAAGTTTAGGAGCGCCTTCAAAGCCAGTAATAAACAAAGGTGATCAGGTTAAAGTCGGGCAGTTGATTGCCAAAGGCGAGGCATTTATTTCGTCAAATATTCATTCATCCGTTTCAGGAAAAGTTTTAAAAATTGATAATGTAACCGATCAAAATGATTACCCAAAACAGGCAATTTTTATTAATGTTGAGGGTGATGAATGGGACGAAAAAATTGATAAATCAGATAAAATAAAAAGAGAAATTACTTTATCAAAGGATGAAATTATCAATAAAATCCATGAAATGGGAATTGTTGGATTAGGTGGAGCTGCTTTTCCTTCTCATGTTAAATTAATGGTTCCCGAAGGTAAAAAAGCCGATTTGCTTATAATTAACGGAGTAGAATGTGAACCGTATCTTACTTCCGATTATCGTTTAATGTTGGAAAAAGGTAAAGAAATTTTAATCGGGACAAAAATTTTAATGAAAGGTCTTGGTGTTAACAAAGCATTTATCAGTATTGAAAATAACAAACCGGATGCTATTAAACACCTGACTAATCTGGCAAAAGATTTTGAAGATATAGAAGTATTTCCTTTAAAAGTAAAATATCCTCAAGGAGGTGAAAAGCAACTTATTAAAGCATTGACAAACCGTGAAGTTCCTTCCGGAAAACTCCCTATTGAAGTTGGATGTGTTGTTAATAATGTCGGAACGGCTTTCGCTGTTTACGAAGCAGTCCAAAAAAATAAACCTTTGTTTGAAAGAGTTGTAACAGTTACAGGAAAATCCTTAAAAAAACCTTCAAACTTTTTGGTTAGAATAGGCACACCTTCATCAAAACTAATAGAAAAAGCCGGCGGACTTCCTGATGATACGGGAAAAATTATCAGTGGCGGTCCTATGATGGGAAAAGCATTGAATATGACTGATGCTCCTATTGTAAAAGGTTCATCAGGAGTATTATTAATTGAAGATTCGGAAACAGAAAGGGTAGCTGTTAAAAATTGCATTCGTTGTGCCAATTGTATTTCAGTTTGTCCTATAGGTATAGAGCCTTTTCTTTTAGCACAATATTCTGAAAAAGAAATGTTTGAAGATGCTGAGAAGGAACACATACTTGATTGTATGGAATGTGGTTCCTGTCAATATACATGCCCCTCCGGCAGGCCATTGCTGGATTATATCAGATTAGGAAAATTTAAAGTTGGTGAAATAATTAGAAACAGAGGAAAAAAATAATATATATGAGATTACTTACGGTTTCGGGTTCTCCTCACATACATGGAGATAATTCAATAAAAAAAATTATGTATGGTGTTGTTTTTGCCATGATCCCTGCAATACTTGTATCAATTTACTTTTTTGGCTTGGATGCAGTTAAAGTGTTGCTGATCTCTGTTATTGCATGTATGTTTTTCGAATGGGCTATTCAGAAATATTTAATCAAAGGCCCTTTAACTATTAATGACGGCTCTGCATTAGTTACAGGTATTTTACTGGCATTCAATGTTCCGGGCAATTTACCGGTATGGATTATTATTATCGGAGCATTTGTTTCAATTGGCATTGCCAAGATGTCGTTTGGCGGCTTAGGAAAAAATCCTTTTAATCCTGCTTTGGTTGGACGTGTTTTTCTTTTGATTTCTTTCCCTGTTCAGATGACAAGCTGGCCCAAACCGAATCCTTTATTTGCAAGAAAAGTGCTTGATGCAATTACAGGACCCACACCTCTTGGAAATCTAAAAGAAGAATTGAAAGGAGGCAGAACTGTTCAGGATATTCTTGAGCATGGCACTAAAATGATTGTTGACGGAAAGGAAGTGTTGTATCAGATTCCGGATTATGCTCAGGAGTTATTAGGTAATATGGGTGGCTCCCTTGGTGAAATCTCTGCAGCTGCATTGATTATCGGTGCTATATATATGTTATGCAGAAAAATTATTACATGGCAAATACCTGTTGCATATCTGGGTTCAGTGATTGTTTTTACAGGGATTCTTTGGCTGATAAATCCGAATATTTATATAAATCCGCTTTTTCATCTGGTTACTGGTGGTTTGATGCTTGGAGTATTTTTTATGGCAACAGATATGGTATCAACACCAATGTCGTCAAAAGGGCAATTAATGTTTGGATTGGGATGTGGGGTAATAACAGTAATTATTCGTGTTTGGGGAGCATATCCCGAAGGAGTGTCTTTTGCAATTTTAATAATGAATGCATTTGCACCATTAATTAACAAAGGTTTTAAACCTAAAAGATTTGGGGAAACACTAAAAAATTTAAAATTTAAAATTTAAAATTTAAAATTATAATATGGCTAAGAAAGAATCATCATTTTTAAATATGGTAATTACATTATTTGTTATTACAGGCATTGCTTCGCTGGCTTTGGGAGGTGTTTATAATCTTACAAAAGAACCTATCCGGCTGGCAAAATTAGCAAAAGCAGAAAAAGCAATTAAGGAAGTAATACCCGGCTTTGACAGATTAGAAATATTTAGAGTTAAACCGGCAAATGGAACCGACTCACTTGTCTTTAATTGTGGTTATAAAAATAATGAATTGGTTGGTACTGCTGTTGAATCATATTCAAATAAAGGATATGACCCGAAACAGATAAAAATCATGGTTGGTTTTACGCCGGATGGTAAAATTAACAATACTGCTGTTATTCAGCAAAAAGAAACTCCGGGATTAGGTAGCAAAATGACAAGCTCGAAGTTTAAAAATCAGTTTGCAGGGAAAAGCCCAAAGAATTTTATTCTAAAAGTTAAAAGGGATGGTGGAGATGTAGATGCAATCACAGCAGCGACAATTAGTTCAAGAGCTTTTTGTGGTGCAATACAAAGAGCTTATGAAACTTATGAAAAAGAAAATAATAAAATTGGTTATAAGGAGTAATGGAATAGTGGAATAATCGAGTATTGGAGTATATACTTGTATAGAAAACATTATTCCGGATTTATTAGAGAAGGAGATAAATGAGCAGTTGAATATTTACAAAATATTAAACCTTATATCTTGACACTTAAAGCAATAAGAAATGGATCAATGGAAAAATTTCAGTAAAGGATTTATAAAGGATAATCCTGTTTTTGTATTACTTTTAGGATTATGCCCAACTTTAGCGGTAACTTCATCAGCAATTAACGGATTGGGGATGGGACTGGCAACAACATTTGTACTGGTTTGTTCAAATATGGTTGTTTCATTAATCAAAAATTTAATTCCCGATAAAGTGAGGATTCCGTCTTTTATTGTAATTATTGCTTCTTTTGTAACTATAGTAGAGCTTATTATGGAAGGATTTGCTCCTACACTTTTTGAAGCACTTGGGATATTTATCCCTCTTATTGTTGTAAACTGTATTGTTTTGGGCAGGGCAGAGGGCTTTGCTTCAAAGCAAAGTTTTATTTCTTCCCTTATTGATGGATTAGGTATGGGATTGGGTTTTGCTTTTGCTTTAACTTTATTAGGTGCTGTGAGGGAAGCTCTTGGTAATGGTTCAATATTCGGGTATAAATTTATTGAAGGCGATGCTATTTTAGTATTTATTTTATCGCCCGGTGGATTTATTGTTTTAGGGTATTTAATTGCTTTGCTGAACAGAATTAAAAAAACAACATAAAATTTTAATTTCTTAAACTATGGAATATATAATAATTATAATCTCGGCAATTTTTGTTTCTAACATTGTATTAGCACAATTTTTAGGAATTTGTCCTTTTCTGGGCGTGTCGGGAAAAGTTTCAACTTCTGTAGGAATGAGCGGGGCAGTTTTATTTGTTATGACCATTGCTACGATTGTAACATGGTTAATTGAAACTTATATTCTTGAGCCATTCGGAATTACATTTTTACAAACCATCAGTTTTATCCTTGTTATAGCTTCGCTTGTTCAGATGGTTGAAATTATTTTAAAAAAGATAAGCCCTCCGTTATATCAGGCATTAGGTATTTTCCTGCCATTAATTACAACCAACTGTGCTGTTCTGGGTGTTGCCTTGCTTACGGTTTCAAGAGGGTATAACCTGATGGAAGGTGTGGTTTTCGCAGTTGCAAGTGCTTTGGGATTCGGGCTTGCAATGCTGCTTTTTGCCGGTATACGCGAACATCTTGACCTTATGGATGTACCAAAAGGAATGCGTGGAGTTCCGATTGCTTTGGTTACAGCAGGAATTTTAGCTCTTGCATTTATGGGTTTTATAGGGTTGGTTTAATAATATTCCATTGCAATTTCAAAAATTATATTAAATTTGTCTGTGTAAATAGTGCCGGTAAGATAACGTCTGATTTTTCAAACACTAAATACATTTTTTGGAAATAAGCTTATGATAGATTAATGCTAATTTTTAAAATTGGAGGAAACTTATGTCAATTATTAATATAGCAAGAGACCCATCAATTGATCAACCTGCTGTTGAAACTAAAGGGCGATGGTTAGCATTGATAAGTTTTCTTGTTTTAATTACTGCATTAAATATGAGTGCAACTTCGGTTAATCTGACGATTGTTCCCATTTCTAAACAAATGGATGCCGGTTTAAAAGTTTTACAATGGGTATTGAGTGTATACGGATTAGCCTGGTCAGTATTTGTCATTCCTTCCGGTAAGCTTGCCAATAATTTCGGCAAAAAAAGAATGCTGATAATTGGTATTCTTATTTTTATTGGTTCATCATTATTATGCGGCTTTTCCGAAGAAGTATGGTTATTGATTCTGGGAAGAGTAATTCAAGGGATTGCTGCAGCTATTTGTATCCCCCCGATTTATGGGTTAGTTTATGACAAATTTCCAGCAGGACAGCGAGGCTTTCCAATTGGTTTGTTAGGTACCGGTACTGGTGTTGGTTTAGCAATTGGTCCTACTATTGGTGGAATTATTCTTGAATACCTTAATTGGCAATGGATTTATTATATAAATATACCTATCGGGATATTGGCTTTTTTAATTATTTTAATTACTATTCGTAAAGAATCCACTCAACTTAGTAAATCACTTGATATTATTTCAAGCTTGTATGTTGCTCTATTTGTGATACCATTTAGTTATGGTATTAATAATGTGAGCACATGGGGATTGCTTGATTATAAAACTTTTATTGCTATAGCTTTAGTAATTGGCGGAGTGCTCTTATTTAATTTCCGTTCTAAAAAAATCTCCAGTCCATTAATTCCTAAAGGAACGTTTTCAAACAAATTATATGTTTCAACTTTAACAGGATTTATGTTCTTATCCTTCATACTCGGTACCGTATTGGTAATTATTGGATTATATATGCAAAGTGTACTTAATTTTTCAGCTCTCCATACAGCATTAATTTTTATTGGTTTTGCTGCAATTTTCTCATTTGTATCACCTATTGGAGGTAAATTAAGCGAAAAATTGGATTCACGTATTCCCGCATGTATTGGAATTTGTGTTGCAATGATAGGTGTAATATTAGTTTCATTTTATAATATTCAAACAAATGACATTTTTATTATCATTAGTTTATGTCTTGTAGGTTTTATAGGACTCTCCATTGCTCCATATAATACCACTATGTTAAAAGCAGTCAATAAACAAACTGTGGATTCTCTTTCGGGTTTATACAATATGTGCGGCTGTATGGGATTTTCTATTGGGGTTGTTATAAGTACAAATGTGCTTGTTCATGTGTCAAAAGGTGAATTAACTAAATTACTCCATAATGCTGACATAATTCTCTCAAAAAAAAGTATTCAAATTCTTGAACATTTATTAGAGTCAGCACACAGGGATTATCAGCATCTATCATCAATTCAAGCACCTAAAGAAGAACTTATTCGTATTATGAATGAAGCTTTTATTACCGGATTGCATACTTCTATGTATGTTCTGCTTGGTGTTGGCTTAATTTCAGTATTAATAACTCTTAAATGGATGAAAGTACCTCAATCAAAAATATAAATAACTAAACGCCAATCAATAACAAAAATATAAACACATAAAACTAACATGAACCGACGGGTTAACCCGTCGGTTCACACTGGTAAATGATTAGTTTTCCAAATATAAACACATGAAATACAAAACATTATACTATGTCAACAGATACCATCATTGAACTTGAAAACGTTTCGGTTTTTCAAAAGAATGCTTTAGTATTATCTGATGTTTCTTTTAAGATAAACAAAGGAGAATTTGTTTTTTTAATCGGTAAAACAGGAAGTGGAAAAAGCAGCCTGTTAAAAACTATTTATGCCGATTTACCTTTAATTCATGGTCAAGCTCATGTTTCCGGATTTGATTTAAATAAAATCAAGACAAAAGATATTCCTTTTCTGAGAAGGAAATTAGGGATTGTTTTTCAGGATTTTCAATTATTGAGCGACAGGACAGTAAGTAATAATTTATTGTTTGTGATGAAAGCAACCGGATGGAAAGATAAGAAAAAAATGAAGAGCCAAATACAAGATACATTAGCAAAAGTGGGATTAGGAACAAAGGGATTTAAAATGCCTCATCAGTTATCCGGTGGTGAGCAGCAGCGTGTTGCTATTGCAAGGTCGCTTGTTAATAATCCGGAAATAATACTTGCTGATGAGCCAACAGGAAATTTAGACCCTGAAGCTTCAAATAGTCTGATGCAATTATTATTGGAAATAAGTCAGGCAGGAAGAGCTGTTTTTATGGCAACTCATAACTATAACTTAATCCATAAATTTCCTTCAAGAATTGTAAAATGTGAAAACGGGAAAATTATAAATTCAGGAAATATAACTAATTAATCGTTCAGCATTTATTTTGTTCGAATAAAGTCCGTTTAGTTTTTGCTTGCGAAGTTCTATCTGATCTTCATCAAAATCATCTTTAAAAATGGTTTTTAACTTATTTTTTAATTGAAAGGAGTTATTGGCAATTACACACAAATCGTTCAATAATGTTCCGTTAAGCATTTTTTCGTTTACCAGACAAAAACGTCCGTTATAAAGAGTGTTCAGTAGTTTTAACTTTAATCCCGTTGCCTGAAATGTAACCAAAACATTTACATGAGCATTCCTGATCAGTTCAAACATTTTTTCATCATCAGGATTTGAGATAAGATCAATATTTGGTTTTGAATCGATTAGCTTTTTTATTTTTTCTGGAGGGTTCATACCTGCAACTACCAATGGAAAATCAAGGTCGTTAAAAACCTCATTGATAAGGAAAGAAGCTGCATGGGCATTTTCAGCAACTTCAATATTTCCATGATATAATGCATATTTACCTGTACCGGGTTTAATATCCGGATTTTCGTTTCTGTGGAAACTTGGCAGGTAAACCACTTTGTTGTTTTTAAAGTGTTGTTGCAAGTATTCTGTATCTTTTTGTGAAACAACAAGCATCAAATCAGCATGTTTTAACACATTTTGATAAAATCGTAATTTTATGGTCTCAATAATAAAATATAATTTATTATAAAGATTTTTGTCAACTTTAAATAAATTATAATAATACCTGTGTTCTATATTACTTTCGCGGTATATTTTTATTCTGTTTTTTAAACGGGCATCATTAAGATAAAAACAACTGTGCAAGCCTTCAAAAATAATCGTGTAATCATCTTTAAGTAAGTTAGTAATTAATTCTTCCGATTTGCGGCTTGAAACAATGTATGGCTTTAAGCTGAATGCTGATGAAAGACCGGTTTTTCTTCTGTAATAATTAACACTTTCGCAATATTTGTTGAGTTCTGTTGCACGGTCTCTGCCCGGATATTCAATGCAATGCAAATGTATTTTTATACCATTTTGTTGAAGGGCTTTTATCTTGTAAAAAACATCAATAACACCGCCGTAATTTGGTGGATAAGGAATGTCAAACGAAACAATATGAATATGTTTTTCAGACATAAGATTTATAAACTTCCATTAAAACTTTTTCTTCGTTTTCCCAGCATAATTCCGTTGATGCAAAATTAAGATTTTCTTTCCATCTATACAATTTTTTCGGATTATTTAGTATGTTATTGATCTTTTCAGCAATATGTTTGGGATCATGGTTATCAATAGTTTCGCCAATATCATATTTATCTATAATCTTTTTTATTTCAACTAATTGTGATGCGAGTATAGGAACTCCGGCATTTATATAATCAAAAAGTTTGTTGGGTAAGCTATACCTGTAATTAATGTTTGTATCCTTATCAATTGTAATTCCTAAATCTGCAAACACGGTGTAATTGTATAATTTTTCAAAAGCTTGTTTGGGGATAAATATTACCTTGTTGTGAAGATTTAATTCTTTAGAAGTTTTTTTTAGGATGTCAATTACATCACCTCCTCCAATTATAAGCAATACCGCATCATTTACATACTGCATTGCTTCAACAAGTTCTTCGGCGCCACGTTGAATATTAATTCCTGCTCCCTGAAGTAAAATGATTTTTTTATTTTTTGGAAGATTCAGGTCTTCTTTAGTTTTTGTTATTTCGAATTTATTTTTTGGAGATATGTTTCTTACAACTTTTATATTAACACCATATTCATCTTTGTATAATTGAGCGATCGAATCATTAACTGTAAAAACATTTTTAAGTTTTGGAAAAATAAACTTTTCAATGGTCTTCCAGATTTTTTGAACGGTTTTTCTGCCTGTCAGTTCAGGAGTTTCGGTAAAATATTCATGGCTATCGTAAACAATAGGAATCCTTTTTATTTTATGAATTAAATAATTTGGCAATAATGTGTCAAGGTCATTTGATACCAGAAGATTTGCTTTATGAAATAAAAGATATAAAAACAACCGGATATTATATTCTGAATAAAAAAGAGGACCTTTCTCAAAGATGAGTTGCATACGTTTGGTTTTGTATGCTCTATTATCAAGTTTTTGGCTATCATGTTTTACACGACCTACAAGCCTTACATCAAATCCTAACTTAACCAGAGTCATACAGGTTTTATCAACTCTTTGGTCGGTTGACAAATCATTAATTACCGAAACTATTACTTTTTTCAATTTGCTGCTTATGATTAAACTTTTTAGTTGATTGCAAAAAGTTTTTGGTTTGCAAATTTAATTATAAAACTAATTTTGTAAAGTATTATTATTCAATAAAATATTTTATTTTTGGAGAGGTTTTTGTTTTTTTGTTACTTTGCACTCATAATTTGATTAAAGAAAACCAATGATAATTATAAATGAATAGACTTCTTATATCAATATTATTTTTGTTCATTTTTTCAAATGCTGTACCGGCTGTATATATCAATACAAAAATTGACAGCCTTAACAGCCTTCTTAAAACTTCTACCGAATCAGAAAAAATTGAAATCTTCAATGAATTGAGTAAGGCTTATGACACAATATCTTATGACAAATCATTAGATTATGCAAAGCAAGCACTTGAATTAACAAAAAAATTTAAAAGTAAAGAAGATATTGCTACTTCTTTTGACAGGGTTGCAAGAATATATTATTTCTTAACCAATTACGATGAATCAATTAATTGTTTCATTGAATCATTGAAAATAAGAGAAAAAACCGGTGACCAAAAAGCAATTGCAAAATCTTATAATAATCTTGGGGTTGTTTATCTGAATCTAGAAAACGATATTAAAACATTAGAATATTTGCAAAAAGCATGGGACTTAAGCGAAGTCATCGGGGATGAAGGGCTTATGAAAAAGACGGCTAACAATTTGGGGATTGTTTATATGAAATTGTCCAACTATGATAAGTCATTGGAATATTATCGGAAAGCATTAAATTTAACTAAAGAAACAGATTTTAAACAACTATCTGTTTGTTTAAATAATATCGGAATGATTTACTGGTATTTAGAAGATTATGATAAAGCATTAGAATATTACCTGGATGCTTTAAAAATAAATGAGCAAGAAAGATTTAAATGGAGTATTTCAAATTGTTCAAGAAATATCGGGTTAATTTATTTAGAATTTCATAATTATAACAAAGCATCTGAATATCTTGAAAAGGCTTTAAAAATAGCTGAAGAAATTGATTCAAAACACTTAATTAAAGATTGCTATATTACTTTTTCCCATATATATTTTGCAAAAGATAATTACAAAAAAGCTTACGAATATCATGAAATGTATTCAGAAGTTAAGGATAGTATTTTTACAAAAGAACTCGGAAAAAATATTGCAGAATTAGAAGTGAAATTTGAAACTGTAAAAAAAGAAAAGGAAATTGAAATTTTAAAAAACGAAAAAGAGATTAATGCTTTAAAATTAAAGAGCAATAAAAATCAAAATATTTTATTAATAATTGTTTTATTTTTTATTGTGTTATTAATCATTATATTATATAGTAGGTATCTTCTTAAAATGAAAACAAACAAGCTTCTTGAAGCTAAAAATCAACAACTAAATATTGCCATTGAAAGAATATCAAAATCGGAAGCAGACCTTAAAAAATTAAATACAACAAAAGATAAACTGTTCTCAATTCTCAGTCATGTCTTACGGAGTCCCTTCAGTTCCATTCTTGGCTTCTCCGAGATGTTATATTATGAAACCGGAGATTTTGATGCAGCCCAAATAAAAGAAATTGCTGCAACTATATATGAAACCAGTCGGGAAACCTTTGATCTCTTGGACAACCTGCTCGAGTGGTCAAGGTCACAAACCGGCAGTATTATTTTTGAACCTGAAAATATTTACCTTAAAGATTTGGTTAACAGCACAGTTGATTTATTGGATAATAGTGCCAGGAAAAAAGATATTACTATTTCAAATGAAATCCCGGAAAAAATTAATGCTTTTGCAGATAAAAATATGATAAATACTGTCTTAAGAAATTTAGTTTCAAATGCCATTAAATTTACTCACCATAAAGGAGAGATAAAAATTTTATCTCGTGATATTGATAATTTTATTGAAATTACGATAGCTGATTCAGGTATAGGAATAAAGCCGGAAGACATAAAAAAACTATTTGGGATAGATATAGGATTTTCCACAGTTGGAACAGACAATGAAAAAGGTACTGGATTGGGTTTAATTTTATGTAAAGAATTTATTAAAAAAAACAATGGTAAAATTTGGATAGAAAGTGAATCAGGAAAAGGAAGTGATTTTATATTTACACTACCGAAGACAAAGACAACCGACTGAATATCTGCGACTGATATTGTGTTTAAAAAATCTCAAAAATTTTTTGGAAAGCTAATTGCAATATTGAAAATAGTTAATAAAAAAGCCTTGTAACGTGGAATGACCGATCTATATAAAAAAAAGAATGATAAAAGAAAAATTACCAGCAAATTTATAAGGCGAGTAATGATTATTGCAGGAAGTTTCTTTGTTGGTCTAGGAATTCTTGGAATTTTCTTACCTGTTTTACCTACAACTCCATTTCTTTTACTTGCTGCTGCATGCTATGCAAAAAGTTCAAAAAGGTTTTACAATTGGCTCATAAATAACAAGTGGTTGGGAAATTACATTAAAAATTATCGGGAAGGAAAGGGGGTGCCATTAAAAGTAAAGGTTTTATCTATTTCTTTTTTATGGTTCACAATAGGGTATTCAGTTGTTTTTGTTGTTAACACTTTTCTAATTCAAGGCATTTTAATTCTAATAGCTATTGGTGTTACTATACATGTTCTCTCTATCAGAACTTTTAAAAAATAAAAAGTTTATAATAGTATATATTTGAAGGGTTTTCAGTCAGACAATTACAGATACACCTGAACCATTAATTAAAATTTATTAAGAAACTTTTTTTACTGAAATTTAACATTTTTTACCGGATTTGTCTTAACAGTAATTAAGCTTACAATAATAACTGCCATGAACGCCAGTACAAAGGAGACAAAGCGAACACTTATAATATCATCAAGCACTGTTATCTTTGACCATACAATAGTTGATACAGAACCGGTGATCATCCCTGCCAACACCCCCTGACTGGTTGTACGCTTCCATTTAAGCAAAAGTAACAAAGCCGGTCCGAATGAAGACCCCAGGCCTGCCCAGGCATAAGATACCATGGAAAATATCAATTTTTCGGAAGTGACAGCAATTATAAAGCCGAATAAACCTATTGCTACTGTAATTATCCGACTAAGATAAAGCAGTGCTTTTCCTGAAACATCCTTTCCAAGCGTTTTGTGATAAAAATCCTCAATGACCGATGAAGTGATAACAAGCAACTGGCTATCGGCTGTTGACATCATAGCTGCTATAGCTCCTGAGATGAAGATGCCGGCAAGCCATGCAGGCAATAAGGTCTTTGCCAGTTGAGGCATTACATGCTCTACATCAGCAAAATGCCCATGCCCATATATTGCCAGACCTACCAGACCTATTAGAATAGTGCCTGTGAAAGCCGGTATAGCCCAGGCTATAGCTATTCGCCTGCTGATCTTAATTTTATCACTGTTTTTTATTGACATAAACCTGGTAAGAAGGTGAGGCTGTCCCATGTATCCGAATCCCCAGCTCAAACCGCTTATGATAATAGATACGGCCGCCCAACCAGTAGCGCCACCCACTACACTGACAAATTCATTTCCTGAAGAGTCAATAGCTGCTCCCAAAGTATTTCCATGTGTGTATATTTCAAAAATACCAACTACCGGAAGGATGATCAGTGTGCCTATCATTATCATGCCCTGAATGAAGTCGGTCCAGGCAACTGCAAAAAAGCCACCCATCATAGTGTAAAATATTACCACTGCTGTTCCGATAACAACACCCCAAAACTGTGGAATGTCAAATGTTACATTCAGTATCTTACCTGCACCGTTAAATTGAGCACCGAGATAAAAAGTGAAAAAGAAAATAATGATTAATGTTGCAACAACGCGTATTAACTTTCCTCCCTTACCTAAGTGTTGAGCGAAAAAATTGGGAATTGTAATAGCTTTAACTCTTTCTGATTCTTTACGAAGGTCTTTAGCAATGACAAACCAGTAAAATATAATTCCAAGTACACATCCCAAAGCATCCCACATCGTCATTAGTCCGAATGCCATTGCTGCACCAGGCAACCCAAGTAATATCCATACCGACTCTCCTGATGCCCGCTCGGAAAAAGCTACTACCCATGGATTCAGCTTTCTTCCGGCAAGAAAAAAATCATCATGTGACTTATTCTTGCGATAAGTCAAAAAACCCACCAACAAAACGATGATGAGATATAAAATGAAACCGATAAAAGTGTAGTTCATTGATGGATATATAATTTTTTAAAGGACACAAAGATAAAACAACATTGTAATTTACCATAA
>CAZREZ010000015.1:0-17453 GCA_964599115.1 uncultured Bacteroidales bacterium | reverse complement strand
TAAAACGCAATGGCAGTGTGACATTACTGCAAAATTCCATTTTGGTATCTTATATTGATTTTCTGTTTGTTTTTTTAATGATAGCACCGAAGGTGCGTAATCAATAACACTTTGTATAATTCATTTTCCACCGCATCAATGATAAGTGGTTGCTGATGTTTTGTGCTGAATATGATGTGTGTGTATTGCTTCACGAGTGATTGTCCCATAATGATTTGAAATGCCTTAAAAACAAGACATTCACCAAAATTATTGCACCTTTTTCATTATATTCCCTTTATTTTCAACATTTTTATTAACTGCGAAAGTTTAGTTATTAAAATTCCTTTTTCAAAATTGTTTCTGTAATTTGTTTCAATTTTGGCAAATCGTTCACAATAATATCCCATACAGCCTCAAGCTTGATGTTAAAATATTCATGTGATATTAAATTTCTAAATGCTCTGACTTTATACCATGAATATTCATACTTATCTAATAAATCAGTCTCAATATGAATTACTGCTTCTCCAATTACGCTAAATTGAAACAGAATAGCGCTTGATAAAAGATGATTGTCAAAAAAATCATTTTTGCTTACATTGTTGGTGAATGTTCCAATTTTATTAATCGCTTTTTGTATATGTGTCAATCTTTCGTAGCTTTTTCTTTTATTATCTTTCATAAATAAGTCTTAAATCAGGTTCAACATTTTTAAATATGTGTGGTTTAAAAGAATCTATAAAGCCTACATCAATTTTTCGATTCACTTCATTTTCCAATTGATATTGTATTTCAGCAAGGTCAAAATAACTAAATCCTTCATCTGTTTTAACAGCAATATCAATATCACTTCCCGGACTGTCATCTTCCCGTGAAAAAGAACCGTAAATCCAGGCATTACTAACTTTTGAAAATTGTGATAACTTATTTATAATTTGTTTAATGATTTTACTTCTGTCCATTGCCTTAAATGCTTTATATTTTATTTTTTCTTCAGCAACTTTTAATGCTTCGTTTGCATAATCTTCTTCACCAATTTCGTACATAATCCGGTCACTTAAAAAAGTAATCAGCATTTCTTTTTCATTGTAATCATAAAAGTCAGCCAGTTTTATAACTTGTTCTTTTGTTAGCTTTCGTTGCCCCCGTTCAATTTTACTTAAGATGGCCTGGTCAATATCTAAAAAGGCTGCAACCTTTCTCAAAGGGTATCCCTCTTTTTCTCTTAATGTTCGTATTAATTCTCCAATGTTCTGCATTTTGAAAATATTATTTTGACAAAAATAGTCAAATTTATTTTCTATTCAAAATTTCAGTTAATTATTTTCTATTTTATACTTTTATCTTTTGACCTTTATCTTTTATCTTTTTATAATACTATCCACTATTATTCATAAAGAAACTAAATATCTTTTTCTTTTCAACAAAATAATTACAGTAATAAGTATATTCAACAATCCCAAAACAATACCAACTTTAATTATTCCCAGCAAAGGAATTAAAAAAGCAGAAGTTAATAAAGCCCCGAAAGCCGAGCCTAATAAATCAGAACTGTATGATTCGGCTGCGGCTGACGAAATATTCTTTTTCTGGATTTTGGATGCTAATGCAAATTGCATTCCTGTTAAAATAGCAATCAACAATGTAAGTAAAAAGAAAACCGAATGAACTATTACAGAATTTGTTTTTATTAAATCCATCAACAATAAAATAAAAGGTAATAAAATTGAGAATATTGCAATACTAATTTGAACCTTAATATAATTATTAATATTAAAAACAGGTATTATTTTTTTCATATATAACGAGCCAATGGCAAGACCTGCCATAAATATCATAATTATTATTCCTATCATCTGGTAAACATATCCGTAAATGATCTGGAAGGAAATCAGCAAAATAACCTCAATTGATGAAGCAGCAAAACCACCTCCGAATAAACCCAGATTAACGGGTTTTAAAACGAATAATAAAATAATTAAGATTAGTAACAATGCTACTGCAAAATACAGGATATTTATCTTAAAATAACTTATCCACAACAATAGTTGGTTGTAATATGAAATTGGTAAAAAATCCCTGTTAACCGGGGCTTTGTTATCCAATGAGTTGGTAATAAAATCGCTTCTGAAACTAAGCAGTTCGTCATTAATATAATACTTGTTTACAAAGCTATTTTTAATTCCCTGCTTTTCAATTTTTCCGGCAATATTAATACTTATATTCCCATCGGAAGCAAGAAAATAATTTTTACCACCAGGAACAATAACAATATTTTCAAACACCTTCTTTAATGTATTGAACAGGGTGGAATTCAACCGGATAGCTTCTTCGCTCAGATAGTTTTCCGTTGATGCCAGACTTATTGAGATGATTGCTTTTTTAGAAAGTTTTTCTTTTAATTCTTTAAAAAATTCCAAAGTATAATACCTGTTGATTTGTGCTGTTGACGGTTCTGGCAGGTTGATTAGAACAACATCATAAATAAAATCATTTTCTTTTACAAATAGTCTTGCATCTTTGTTTATTATATTTATTTTATCATTTTCGGGAACACCTTTATATTTTTTCCCGATTTTAATCAACCATGGATTTATTTCCAAATAATCAATCCTATTAATATTATACTTTAAAATCTCATCAAGAATCCCTGATATGCCGCCTGAAACAAGTAAAATATTTTTTGGATCAGTGTGCTGAATCATAGCATAATGAACAGCTTCTTCATTTTCAATTATATTATTTGTAGAAAAAAGCGGAACACCATTTTCAATAAAATTTAACTGGTCGGAAGTTTTGGTAACAAGTAAATTTCCAAAAGGAGTTTCTCTCTGAAAAATAATATCCTGGTTTTTATAAAGCAATTGTTTTGAAATTATATCCAAATCATATTTAAAATTTATTAATATAAAAATAACTGCAATCAAAAAGATCAATATTCCCGGAAAATATTTTTTTAAAAAAAATGATAATAAAAGAGCTATCAGAAAATTAATTATCATTAAAAAAAATAAAGATTGAAAAGTTGTAAGAAAGTATATCATGAAAAAATTAAACAGAAAACCTCCGATAATGCTTCCTATTGCATCTAATGAATAAACTTTATTAATCAGGTTGCTTTTGAGTTGTTCGGAAATAAATGTTGAAAAAACCGTAAATAACAAACCTGATAAAATACAGTAAGGCAGAAGCAGGACAAATGAGCTTAAAAACACTTCTGACAAGCTAAGCATGGCCCCTACCGGAAAAATAATATTCCGCAAAGCACTTAGTAAAAAAACGGTAATTATCGGTAACAGAGCAACTAATACCTGAAAAATCACGATAATTATTATCTTGTTTTTTATTAGACCGGTATATTTCCCGAGAAAAGCACCTAAACCCGTCAGGAGCATCCAGTTTGTAAAGATAATACCAATAACCAGTTCATTTCCATAAAACACAGTAAGGAATTCTCTGAGAAGGATTATTTGAGTAATTATTGAAGTTATCCCTAAAACTATTATTGAAAATTTAACAGCATTTTCAATTTTAAATGATAAATATATTTTGCCTGTCATTTTATTTTCCCAGTTTTATTTTGTATATTTGTCAAAAGTCATAGAAACCTATTATATAAATTTATTTACGAAAATACAGAAAATATGAGCAATAGAAAATATATTTTTTATTCGGCAATATTTTTATTATTTTTTTCAACAAATTGTTCATCACAAGAAAAAAAACAAAAAAATATGTTAGTAAACAGAAAAATGGTTGCAGCAGGCAGATTTTATGAATCAAACCCTGCAGCATTAGAAAACGGTTTAAAAGAACTTTTTTCAAAAGCTCTGCCAAAAAAAGTTGATGATAATGTTCTGGCAATTATTTCACCTCATGCTGGGTATGCATTTTCAGGTGAAGTAGCTGCCACAAGCTTTAACCAGATTAACCCCACAAAAGAATATGATAATATTTTTATTCTTGCTTCAAGTCATAATGTTTCTTTTGATGGTGCATCAATTTATAACAAAGGCAATTATATTACACCTCTTGGAGAAGTTAAAGTCAACATTAAGTTAGCAGATAAATTAATAAAAGAAAACAACATTTTTACTTATTACTCAGGAGCACATGACAATGAGCACAGTCTTGAGGTGCAATTGCCATTTCTTCAATATATTATGAAGACAAATTACAGGATAGTGCCGATTGTATTGGGAGTGCAGTCTGTACAGCCCTGCAAAAAAATTGCAGAAGCACTTAAACCGTTTTTTAATGAAAAAAATCTTTTTATAATCAGTACTGATTTTTCGCATTACCCGGCTTATGAAGATGCCAATCTGGTTGACAAACTGACTGCTCAAGCCATAGAATCTAATTCTGTTGATAATCTAAAAAAAGCAATTGATAATAATTCAAGAAAAAATATCAGAAGTTTGTCAACGAGCTTATGTGGCTGGAGTTCGGTCTTTACTTTGCTTTATATCACCCAGGACAATCCAAATATTGATATTATGGCTTTGCAATATAAAAATTCGGGTGATTACTCTTATGGTGATAAATTCAGCGTAGTTGGATATTATTCATTAGTAGTTTCGGAAAAAGAAAATCCTGCTTCAGAAACAACAGGTTTCCATCTTTCAAAAAGCGAAAAAATAACTTTGCTTGAAATTGCCCGTAACACAATTGAAAAATATATTAACAAAAACAAAGTTCCTGAAATTAACGAAAGTGAACTCTCTAAGGATTTACTTACTAATTGCGGTGCCTTTGTTACCTTACATAAAAATCATAGTTTGAGGGGCTGCATAGGAAGATTTACTGCTGATGAGCCGCTGTATAAAGTTGTTCAGCAGATGGCAATTGCCTCTGCAACCCAGGATTACAGATTTCCAAAAGTAAAACCATCTGAGATAAATAAAATTGATATAGAAATTTCGGTATTAACACCTTTAAAAAAGATCAACTCAATTGATGAAATTGAAATGGGTAAACATGGTATTTACATAAAAAGGGGAGGTGCTTCAGGAACTTTTTTACCGCAGGTAGCTAAAGAAACCGGCTGGACTAAGGAAGAATTTCTCGGTCATTGTTCAAAAGACAAGGCAGGACTGGGTTGGAACGGATGGAAAGATGCAGAGATTTATATTTACGAAGCATATGTGTTTAGTGAAAGTGATATTGAGTAATAAATGATAAAGTTAGCGTGTATGCAAAAAATTTGTCGAAGGGTACAGTAAAACTTGTCGAAATCTACGATTATTTATCCCATTAAAACTCCTCCATATCACCATTATCATCACCCTCGCCAGAATTCGATTCTATATCAGGTTTGTAATTATTGAAGCGGTAACTTACTGTTAAAGTTACAATTGGAGCTTCCCGTTGATATTCACTATAGTTGTAGAAATCCGGGCCGCTGGATGTATAATCATGTTTTGCAGAGGAAAATATATCACGAACTTGTAAAACTGCTGAAAGCTTTCTATCCATAAAATCCTGGCGAACCGCTGCATTAACTATATAAAAACCTTCTTCTTTACCTTGGGCTGTTATACTTGGGCCATTATACATGCTATTGATTTGAATTTTAGTATTCTTCTTAATATTAAAAGTATTATTAAATCGTGAACTCCAGTTATTGCTATTATTGGAAAAATCTTCATCATATAAAACACCTTCCACTTTATACTTGTAAAAATCGCCCATTAAATCTACTTCCCACCACTTGTATAATTGAAAACTAAACATAAATTCCAGACCTAAACTATAGTCTTTTCCCACATTTTCCGGATTGCTCAGCATCACATTTTCTTCATATACACTTCTTACTCTTTCTACTTTATTGTTAGTGATTCTATAATATCCCTCTAAGGAGATCATATTTGTTGTTCCTATCTTTTTCAGATAGCCCAATTCAAAGGAGTCGATATATTCGGGTAGAAGATCAGGGTTCCCTCTCCTGACATTAAAAGCATCCACCCAGGTGATAAAGGGTTCCAGATACCAACCACGCGATCTTTCTATTCTACGGGTATAACTGGTCATCAGCTGATGATCCTTTGGTAATTGATAAGAAATGTGTATGGTAGGAAAGAAATCCCACCTGTCAATACCAAAAGTCTGAGAGCCATTGCCGGATTCAATATTACGGAAAGTATATTCTCCTCTTAAGCCTCCCTGATAGCCAAATTTCCCAATTTCTCCGGCATAAAGAGCATATAAAGCATGGATATTTCTTTTATAAATTGTTAGATTACTGTATTCCGGTTGAACTTCGTATATCCCGCTGTTTGTATTCAGGATATAAAGTCCGGTATTGTCTTCGCTTTCAGAAAAACGAGTTTGAAATCCGGCTTCAAATTTATCTTTATCTCTAATTGGTAATGTATAATCTGCTTTTGCTCTTATCCGACTCGAAGGCCCGCTTTCCACATTCTTCTTTCCATCTACTATAACACCCGACTCATTTGTTAATTCGTTAATGGAGTTATCTTCAAAATCACGGTTATCATATGAAAACTCAAGTTTTACCTCATGGCCTATAATCTTAAATTTATGCTGATAGTTACCTGTTATTGAGTAAAATGATCCCCCCCTCTTGGTTTCATCATTGTTTTGATAGAGGTTATGAATATCACCCGGAAGCATCCATTCATCATACGCTAACTTAGAAATTCCATTCATTCTGCGATCACCATACCTAAATCCCACGCCTAAAACATCATTCTGTCCAATGCTATAATCAAGACCAGTACGTATACCCCATCTGTTTCGTTCACGAATGTTGGTTCCATTCATAATGGTTTTATAAACAGTATCTTCGGCATAAGTATGTCGTTCGTTATATCTCTCTCCAGGATAATTTCTAAAATTATAATCGGCACCAAAATAGATGTTCATATTCCGCTTTTTATAGTTAATGAGCATATCACCACCATATTTCTTATTTAACCCTGCATTTAGATTAACAATACCGCTAAACCCTTGAAGCTTATTCTTTTTTGTGATGATATTGATGATTCCGGCAGTTCCGTCAGGGTCATATTTTGCCGATGGGTTTGTAATAATTTCAATATTATCAATGGTGCTTGCCGGTATCTGTTGCAAAGCATCATTGGCATCCAGAACAGATGGCCGTCCGTCAATTAAAACTGTAAAACCGGAGCTTCCTCTTAACGAAACATTCCCTTCAATATCTACTTTAACAGATGGTACATTCTCCAAAACATCCACCGCTGTTCCTGATAATGAAGTAATCTGTTTACTGACATTTATTACCTTTTTATCTATTTTATAGTCAATGCGTGGAATGCTTCCATCAACAACTACCTCATCTAAAATTTGCATAGATGCTTGTAGTTTAATTTTGTAGAGATTGATGAAGTGTTTATCCTTAGTGATCATAATATCGGAAATTACTTTATCCTCATATCCCATAAAATATATTTTAATAAAATATTTTCCAGGAGATATTTTTTCCATGAAAAAGCGTCCGTTCTTTTGGGTGATAGTTCCGTTAACCATCTCCTTATTATCTTTACGAAACAATGCTACTGTTGTATATTCCACCGGTTTACCGCTTATTGAATCAATTACAACACCACTGATTTGTCCTATGGCGGGTATTTGCGCCTGATCACTCTGTCCATTTTTGCCGGATAGAAGTTGCTCGTTTTGACTCATTAAATTTACAACTATTGTCAAAAAGAAAACGAGCGATAAAGATTTATAAGTTGATGTCATGTCGTGATTCATTTTTCAGTTCTTATAGTAAATTAGTTCGTCTGCCGGTAATGCCAACTTTATATTCACTATCAGCCAGTAATTTCGCAAGTCCTTTTCCTATTCCTGTTAATGCTCCAACTATAATTGCTTTTTTCATTTGGTATTGTCTTTAAATGTCTTCTATTATCTTCAGAATTCGATTTTTTTATTTCATTGCTATATCTAAATCCAATATTAAATCTTGTCTTGTAAAAACTACACCGGCAAAAATATCACTATGCCCTACAAGATATTTAGTTGCACTATGTAATACTATATCAATACCAAAATCTATTGGATTTTTATTTATTGGAGATGCAAATGTATTATCAATTATCGAAATGATATTTTTAAATTTACAAATCTTGCTAAATACTTATTTTACTAAATCATTACTACCCATCATCTATCGTTAATTATATTAATAATTACTCGGTTCAACAGCTTCTTCTTTTTTCCAAACAGGAAGTATATGACCGGGTTTATCTTTTATTACATTTTTAAGCCATTCCTCAGGATAACCAATGGCTTTAGCTCTGCCTTTATCATTTTTAATATATCCGTCGTTGTATTTTGTAATAAGCATTTCAGCCAGCTCCTTCCATCTTTTTGCTGTCATTTCGAGCTGATAGTTAGAAAATCCAGATAGAAATTCTACAGCTAGATTTGGATTTGTTTTGTATAATTCACAGGCAGCATTATCTATAGCAGGTATAAATGCATAAAATTTCTTCTCAAGTTCACTTTGAACTTTTTGAATATCTATTATCATATCTGAGTATCTTAAATCCGAAAAGTTCGATACAAAATTAAAAATCCACCATGCAGAATTCCAGGAGAATTTTTGTAATGTTCCGGTTCCCCAAATTTCCGGAATTTCTTTAGTACAACAATAAATTGGTATATAGCAAGTATAATATGTATCATCGTATCCGTACCACAGCAGTCCGCCAATTTCATCCGGCAACCACGATCTTGACTGAGCTATAAATGAATATGCTGTATTAGGAGAAGAAATAGCTCTTTCCCAAACAGCTGTTTTTTCATCAACTTCCCATACAAGCGGTCTGCAACGATTTGGACTTCCAAATGGTCCGGCTTCAATTCCTTTTGTCATATCAAATTCTGTTCCTTCATAATGGTCTCTGATAATATATGAAACTGCTTCAACATCAAGTTTTTCGTCAGGTTTTATCCATAAGGGGTATCTCTCTGCTCCTTTTACTCCTCGGTGATAATCAGTCGATAATTTCAAAGAAGGAGCACATCTGTTAAACATGCTCCATACTCTGGATTCGCAGTATCTTAAATTTGAAGGATTTGTAGGGTCGTATGCATCGTTAAACCTGAATGGTTCTCCAGATTTCGGATCATAATATCCCTTTTCTATAGCAAATGAAATAACGTTTTTTGAATAAAGGCAATTTTCAGGATCATCTAATGGAAATTCTCCAATTCTTGATTTGTTTGCATGTGCACAAATGTAACCGTCGGGAACTTTTCTTGCCACCCAAACAGCTCCTTCTCCACCAGGCCCTGTTCCTGCCATTTCAAGTATCCAGACTTCATTTGGGTCAGATATGGAAAATGATTCACCCTCGCTGCGATACCCGTATTCTTCTGCTAATCCGGTAATTATTTTTACAGCTTCTAATGCTGTTTTTGATCTTTGAAGAGCTAACTGCATTAATCTCCAATAATGAAGAAATTTTGAAGGATTAACTAATTCTTCTCTTCCTCCGAAAGTTGTTTCTCCTATGGAAACCTGATGTTCGTTCATATGCGGGCCTACAATTGAATATGTATGCGAAACTTGTTTTATTGTTCCTAATGTATTTCCGCTCCAATCTTCTATTTGCAGCATTTCTCCGGGTTTGTAGTCGGCAGAGGGAGTAATTCTTAAATGAGGGTGGAATTCTCCATCGCATGTATATACTATCATTACGGAACCGTCTTTTGATGCGCCTTTGGTAACAATAAAATTCGTACACGCATATGTATCAGAAACATTATATGCTTGAAGCAATATAATTAAAAGCAGTAAAATATTCTTTTTCATTTTATCCTTTTGTTAGTGTGTCAGGTAATATCAGTTTGTGTATTAAGCTTCCGTTTTATCAGAAATCAGACAAATATAAGCCGATTTAAGATTACTTTGAAAAAATCAGTAAATATTTTATAGAAAAAATAAAGTTACTTAATCCTGTCATCCAGAAGGAGCGCAGCGACTTAGGTACCTCCTGACTGTTAGTTAATTCGCCGGCTAATATCATTTACCAGCGGTTTGCAGTACACTGGCAAATACCACCCTGCCAGCGACATACATAACGCCAACCAAGTACTCTGCTAACTTTATTGAAAAATGACAGTAAAACGCTTTATTAACTTTTCTGCAATACGTTGACAAGGAATTTTGGTAGCAGTAGTGCAGGACGATGGAGTTCCTTCCTCCCTCCGGTCGTCAGGATAACAGGTGTTATTTACAAACTTTTTATCTTATCGTTATATTCTATATCAATAATAAATATCCCATAAACATGATTTGGCATAATATTAAATGCATCCAATTTACCTCACATATTTATAGATAAATCTTATTATAGCATGGATAAATGCTTTTGGGTTTTCATTATGGATGGCATGGGCTGCTTTTTCAATATAAACAGGATAGGTTGCTCTTGATATTCCCTGATAAAGCAGTTCGGATTCCTTGGGCTTAATAAGAATATCTTCTTCGCCTATCAGCACAAGTGTTTCGGCTTCAACCTTATAAAGTCTATCGGTTGAGTTAAAATTTGAGATTGCTTCAACTTGCTGCTGAAAATTTTTATTTGATTGCGGATATGGATTTTCCATAACAAATTGAACAAGATTTTCAATATTTCTTTTGTTATTCAGAAGGTTTGATGTGTAAATCCAGAATAAAAAATTACGAATCCATAAATCATAATCTATTCCACCTTCAAGGGCTAAAAGCATATTCTCAAAAAGATAATTGTCTCTCTTTGAAGAAAAGGGTGCTGTAGCTTCTAAAATAAGCTTGTAAATACGGTCAGGGTAGTTTATAGCTAATTCCTGAGCAATAAATCCTCCCATTGAATGTCCTAATATATGTGCTGCTTCAATATTCAGATAATTAAGAAGCTCATTAATATCTCCTGCCATGTGTTTAATAGTAAAAGGTAGTTCAACAGAACTGCTACGGCCTATACCACGGTTATCAAAAATTATCACTTTAAACTGTTTTGATAAGTCATTAATTACAAATTGCCAACTCTGGCAGTCACTTGACAGACCTGCAATAAGAATTAATGGCTCACCTTCTCCGTGAACTTCATAATATAATTCTGCATTTTTTAAACGGGCGATGGGCATTATAATTTAATTAAGAATTTCAAATTTAGTAATTATTTTTCATATAAAGAACTGAGAAATTTTCCAATTTCATGCAAAGAAAAAATATGGTCAACTTTTGTTGCTTCTATTGCAGATAATGGCATTACATCAACTTCGGCTGTTTTCGGATCCTGGACAATAGTTAAACCTTCATATTCTTTAATCTTTTTTAAACCTAAAGCTCCATCATTATTTGCACCTGTTAAAATAATTCCAATTAAAGCCGAACCATAAGCAAAAACAGCAGATTCAAAAAGCACATCTATTGATGGACGGGCAAAATTCACCTTTCTTTCAACTGAAAGCGATAATGATTTATCTTCTTCAATAAGCAAATGAAAATTAGGTGGTGCAAAATAAATTGTTCCACGTTTGATTTTCTCTTTTTCATCTGCTTCCTTAACTTTTATTTTACATAATTTATTAAGATATTCTGTAATATAATTATCTGATTGCGGACTTACATGCTGAACAATAATAATCGGAATATTAAATTTCTCGGGTAATGCACTTAAAATTATTTTTAATGCATTTAGCCCCCCTGCTGATGATCCTATTACAATTGCCTTGTATTGCATTTATTGATTTTTGATTTTAAATCTAAATTATTAAATATATAACTTCTTTTTAAATATTTTTTCTTTATCATCAATAGCTTTAAAATCAGATAAACCTGCTGATAATTTTAAATTTTCTTTAGAACCCAAACATAAAAAACCACCTGGTATTAAACTTTCTTCAAACAATTTAACTACATTGTTCTGTAAATCACTGTTAAAATATATTAAAACATTTCTACATATTATCATATTCATTTCACCAAAAACACTATCACTTACAAGATTATGATCGGCAAATACAATATTTTTCTTAAGTGATTTATCAAGTATTACTGAATCGTATTTAGCCATATAATAATCTGAAAATGAATTTACACCTCCTGATTTTTGGTAATTGCGTGTATATTCTTTAATTTTATCAATATGATAAATACCTTCTTTTGCTTTTTTTAAAACCAGTTGGTTAAAATCGGTAGCATAAATTTGTGCCCTGTCGTATATTCCTTCTTCTTTTAAAATTATTGCCATTGAATATACTTCTTCACCAGTAGAGCATCCTGCATGCCAGATTTTAAAAAACGGATAAGTTTTAATTATCGGGATAATTTCATCTCGGATTGCTTTGTAAAACAAAGGATCCCTGAACATCTCAGTAACATTAATTGACAGATCCTTTAAAAGAACATCAATAAAACCATCTTCATATAACACTTTATATTGCATTTCGGAAACACTTTTTAATTCCGACGCAGATAAACGATAAAGTATTCTTCGCTTAACATGAGCTTTGCTATAACTACGGAAATCATAACCAAACTTTTCATAAATAGCTTCTAACAAAAGCCGGATTTCAATATTGATATTTTTATTTATGATTTCTTGTTTATTGCTCATTTGCAAACATAATATTTAGACAAGTTGAACCAGAAACCTGAAACCTGCGGTACGAAGTTAGCGACACGAATTTAGCCCGCATGGGCCAGTATAGGAAACCTACTTATAAAGCCAAACCCTTAAAAGTGAAATTAATTTATCGGTATTTACAGGTTTAGCTAAGTAATCATTGGCGCCGGCAGATATACATTTATCCCTGTCTTCTTTCATGGCTTTTGCCGTAAGAGCGATAATAGGCAACTTTGTATATTTCCTATCTTTCCTGATTTCGGCAATTGCTTCGTAACCATCCATTTCAGGCATCATAATATCCATTATTATCAAATCAACTTTAGGATTTTTTAAAAGTTTTTCGATTCCTTCTTTACCATTTCTTCCAATAGTAATTTTTACACCCTCTTCTTCCAAAACACTTGAAAGGGCAAAAACATTACGCATATCATCATCAATAATTAGAATATTTTTTCCTTCAAGTATGGCTTCTTTACCATGGAATACTTTCAACATTTCCTGTTTATTCTCAGGCATTTCTGTTTCTACCTGGTGAAGGAACAGAGCTGTTTCGGACAATAATCTCTCAAACGATCTTGCACCTTTAATAATTATACTATCTGCATATCTTTGTAGTCTTTCATCTTCATCTTTTGTAAGTTCCTTTCCAGTATAGATTATGATAGGCAGGTCCTTGATTTTTTTATTTTTTCTTATTTTTTCCAACAAGTCAAATCCCGACATATTTTTTAGCCCAAGGTCAAGTATCAAACAATCGAAAGAATCTTTAACAATTAGTTCATTAGCTTCTTCACCACTTTCCACAGCATTGATTGAAACGTTCCCGTTGCCCAAAAGATTTACGATGCTTTTCCGTACTATTTCTTCATCTTCAACAACTAAAATCTTTTTAATGGGTTTAGCAATTATATTTTCGATTTTTTTAAATACATCAATTAATTTTTCATGACTAACAGGTTTGGTTAAGTATCCGATAGCTCCCATTTTCATTGCTTCAATTGATCTATCGGAAGCGGAAATGATATGAACAGGAATATGACGTGTTTTCGGATTTTCTTTTAACCTTTTCATAACTTCATAACCGTCAATTCCGGGAAGTCCGACATCAAGAATAATGGCACTTGGTAAGAAAAAATCAGTATAATGCAATCCGGATTCACCATCAAGAGCAACCATACATTTGAATCCTCTATCATGTGAAAGTTCGTATAGTATATTGCAGAAGTTTATGTCGTCTTCAATGATCAAAATAAATTTATCACCCTTGTTAATCGTGTTCCTGTCATCATTAAATTCTATAACTTTGGAAGCAGATTTAACTTTCTTTTGTATCTTCTTTTCGTCTTTAATATTATATGACTGGCTTGAAATCAGGCTTTCATCTTCCTTAATTTTTCTGTCATAATTTGTTTCACTAATTGATACAGGCAAAAACAATGTAAATGTAGATCCAGCACCTTCAGTACTATCAAGTTGTATTTCACCGCCAAGTAATGAAGCAAAACTTTTTGAAATTGTAAGACCCAAGCCGGTTCCACCAAATTTACGGCTCGTTGTGCCGTCAGCTTGTTGAAAAGCCTCAAAAATTGTCTGAAATTTTTCTTTCGACAGACCAATTCCTGTATCGGATATAGCTAAAGCAACTGTATTTTCTGGCTTTAAACCACTTATTGAAAGATTAGTATCCTTATTTGGACGGAATATTTTTAATGAAACACTCCCGTTAGATGTAAATTTAATTGCATTTGAAAGAAGATTTTTAATAATCTGGTTTACTCTCTGGATATCCGAATTAATATATTTGGGAACGTCTTTGCTGACTTTAATATTCAATTTCAGTCCTTTTTCTTCTGTAAGCGGTAAAAATATTTTGCCTGTATAATCTTTAAATTCATCAAAATATAATCTATCAATATTAAGTTCTAATTTACCGGATTCAATTTTTGAAAGGTCCAGAATATCATTTATCAGGTTAAGAAGATCGTATCCCGAGGAATTGATTGTTCTTGCATATTCTGTTTCCTTTTTATTCAGATGCTCCTTTCTATTTTCTGAAAGCAATTGAGAAAGAACTAAAATACTGTTTAACGGAGTTCTCAATTCATGAGACATATTTGCTAAAAATTCAGACTTATATCTACTTGCAAGTTCAAGGTCCTTGGCTTTTTGTTCAATTTCCACTTGTGCTCTTTCCAATTCTTCATTTTTCTTACGAATATCGTCTCTCTGAATTTCCAGATCGTTGGTTCTTGCTTCCAATTCTTCATTTATCACTCGCAATTCTTCCTGTTGCAACTGCAAATTTTCTTCTGATAATTTTAATGCTTTTGTTTGTTCTTCAAGCTCTTCATTAGCCTGCCTGAGTTCTTCCTGCTGAACTATCAGTTCATTTGCCTGTTCCTGAGTTTGTGCAAGCAATTTTGCAACCTGTGCATGCGATTGTGTTGTATTTATTGCAATAGCAATACTTTCAAGACATTTATCTAAAAATAATTGTTGTAATTCGGTAAATTGATTTATTGAACCTATCTGAATAACTCCGATTAACTTATCTTCAAATATTATGGGAGCAATAATAAAATATTCAGGTATTATTTTGTTAACTCCATAATTTAATTCAGGTACATTTTTCTCAACATTTGAAAACAACATCTTATTCTTATCTTTTGCAACCTGACCAATTAAACCTTCACCGAATTTAAGTTTCCCAAATCTATTTTTTGTATCCTCAAAAGCATAGCTTGATGATAAATTCAGATATTTTTCATCGTCAGTTAAATAAAGCAATCCGAGTTGAGCTTCAAGTTGTTTAATAAGAAAAGTAATTACACAATTTGTTAACTTTTTAATATCTTTCAGACCGCTTAATTTTCCATCAAGGATATTTAATCCTGTTTTCAGCCAATCCTGCTCTCTAATTTCTTTTGAAGTTTCGCGAAGTGTTTTAGTCATTTCATAAAGTGAAACACCTAAAGTATCTTTATCACTTCTGGGAACAATATTGGCTGAATAATCGCCTTTAGCTATTTTGTTTGACTGCTTAACAACATCAATAAAACTTTCAACCATCTGGTTCATTGATTTTCCTAAAACATCATCTTTACTTCTTATTTCTACAGCATTACTGTAATCACCAATAGCAGCCGACTGGCTAACATCTGCATAAGACCTTAATGATATAACCAACCTGTTAAAAGTATCCACCATTTCACCTACTTCGTTTCTAGGTGCCCTAATTTTTTTAATAACAAGCTCACCAATAGCCACTTGCTTTGCCCATGCTGAAAGTTTTTTTATAGGACTAACAAAACGGTTGGTTACTAAAATTGATAGAAATGATACTATAATTACTGTAATAATAAATGCAATTTTTGCAATATCTGATAATTGCTTGGAGTATGCAAAAGCTTCATCATGTTCGATTTCTTCTAACAAAGCCCAGTTAACTCCAATATCCTCCAAATACTCAAGGTTACGGTAAAGCCCAAGCACATTTTTACCTCTGGAGTTAGTATAGGTTGTTACTTCTTCTTTACCAAGATCTTTATTTAACAGATATTGTTTATCATCTTTATGTGTAATATAATCATGCCAGGTTATAACTTTTTTATTATCAACTTTATCTCTTAAGATAATTGAACTGCTGTCAAATCTGTTAGCAGATCTTAACAGGAGATCTTTTCCAACCAAATATGCTTCGCCAGTCTCTCCAACAACATTTTTATCGGTAATAATTTTATTTATCCCGTCAATATTGATTTGAACTGCTAATATTCCAAGTTCATTTCCATTATTGTCAACTAATAAATGTCCCAAAAAACCTGAAACATCGTTGTTTGACGGTTCATAAAATTCGAGGTCGGAGAAAAGAGTATTTCCTGTTTCAAATATTTTTTTACATGTATTGCTAAAAAGTGTGTTAGCATATTTCCCATTAAATAAATTTGTCCCAAGGTCATCTTGCTTTTTCAGAGAAAACAAAATATTACCATCAACATCAATATAGAATAAATCATAATATCCTTGCTTTTCGGCTATTTTGAATAATTCTGCAGTTTTTTCATTTGTTGAATTTTTCCATGTTTCGGTATTAATAAATTCTTTTAATTCTAAATTACTTTTATCATAATTTTTTTTCAGATTGTTAAGAAACTCAATATTTGAGCTGGTGCCTGACTGAAGCTCCAAAAAACTAACAATATCCTGAAAATAATTATTAATAAATTCGATTCTGAGTTGCGAGGTTGTATTAATAGCTCTTTCTGCAATAACAGTTAATCCTAAATATGTATTTAAATAATTAATAAAACTAACCGTAGCAAGTGGAACAAAAGAAATTACTAAAAACCATAAAAATAATGATTTTCCAATCCCGACATAAAAGAGAGATCTCATAAATTTTCTGAACTTATCATATAAGCTTTCGTTGTTCATTTTTTTTATTTTTTAATAGCATATTTTTCAATTGCCTCATAAAGTTCGGTGGGATTTACAGGTTTTGTAATATAATAATCCATCCCTGAATCGAGGCATCTTTCTTTATCTCCTTTCATAGCAAGAGCTGTCATAGCTACAATAGGAGTATGGGATTTTTCCTTTTTTTCAAATTTCCTGATAAGACGTGTGGCATCAAGTCCGTCCATTTCAGGCATTTGTACGTCCATAAAAATTAAATCATATTGTTTTTCTTTTGCCATTTCAAATGCTTCTTTCCCGTTTTCAGCAGTTGAAACATTATAACCTTTCTTTTTCAATAATTGAACCATTATTTTTTTGTTTATTATTTGGTCTTCAGCTACTAAAATGGAAATAATATTGTTCTTTCCTTTTGATTCGACTTTTTTATATGATTTCGTTTTT
>CAZREZ010000014.1:368-17530 GCA_964599115.1 uncultured Bacteroidales bacterium | reverse complement strand
AAAACATCATAAATGCTTATTATACTTCTACATTCATTATTCATTATTGGATATTGGGTATTTAAAATATTACTTGCAGGATTAGGATAAGTATAAAGTTCATTTTCTGTATTTTCAAATGCAATTTCCAGTATTGCAACCGTTGTATCACATCCCGGTGTGTCACAGCCAATGCTGTCCAATTTTATTATCCAGGCATCTTGCGTACCTGTATCAGGCTGCATGGGGAAAACATAACCACATGCTAATAATCCATTATCTGATGTTTCAATTATATCATTCAACTGATTCATGCTTTGATAGCCATGCAGGATTTCATATTCCCTGTACCATAGACTATCACCATTGTTACTAACTTTAAGTAACCATCCAACTGTATGAGGAAAAGTACTTGGTATTGTTCCTACAGCAATGATATTACTATCGCTTAAAACAAGAATATTTAATAAGTAATTATATATCATGCTTTTACCATATTTCTTATTCCAGATAATATTACCTTCATTATCAAGCTTAATAATATTAATTCTGCTAAACACATCATCTCCCGACATTTCATCCCCGTAGTTAGTCCCAACCAAAATATTTCCATTATAATCTAAACATAACATAGCCTTATTGTCTTTAATTGGCCCTCCTAGATTCTTCATCCACTGCTGGTTTCCCATACTGTCGGTTTTGATTACGATTGGGTCGCCTGTAACCGACTGGCCTGGTGTGTATTTGAAACCTCCGATGGCAAAACCGCTATCTGTGGTTTGGATGACGGAGTAACCTCGGTTAATTACATTTCCAGAATAACCAAAAGTGCTTTCCCATTCTTTATTACCATATTTATCTGTTCTAATAATGAGCATTTTACTAATAGCCTTACTTGAACTATAGTATTGTTCACCACCGATAATATACCCAGAGTCAACTGTCTGTTTAACCTGCCTCCCGTAATTCATAGTATCTACGGTATTATCAATATTACCATATTCTTTATTCCAGATTAGATTCCAGTTTGTATCCAATTTCCATAAAGTAGCTCTGTCAATAATAGAATTCTCATAATTTCTTGATGTTCCGGAAAAAGCATAATTACAATCAAAAGTTTTTATTAAAGACCCAGGTTGCCCATTGTCATATTCGGAAATACTATCTCTTAGGAGTTTTATCCATTGCTTATTACCCAACTGATCAATTTTCATAATTGCTACAACAAGCCAATATTCATTTAATGAATCGCCCGTTGTTCCGGTAACAATGTATCCACTATCTACTTCTATTGCATTCAGTGCCCCACTCCATATATCCGGCTCATTGAGATAATACCGGTTATTAAAATATACAGATTGGGAATATAAATTGTACCCAAACTGTAACAGAACTAAGATTGGTAGTATTCTTAATAAATTGTTCATCAATTTTATTCAATTCTTTATCGTGAAATTAACAGCTTTTTAGCTTCGATAGTTTTATTATTAATAACAAATTTACATATATAAATTCCGTTTGGCAAATCATTTAGAGGAATTACCTGATAAGCGTGATTTTCTTTCAAGCTTAAACTTTTTACAATTTTACCGCTATTATCTATAATCTGTATAAAAGCATTAAAGTTTTCTTCTTTAACAGAATATTCAATAATAACATATTTACAGGCAGGGTTTGGATATAACTTAAAATTATTTTCGGTATATATTTTTCTAATCGGTATCCGGTGTATTTTTCCGGATTTAAGACTGCCGGGTAAAATATACGGTTCGTTGTAAGCGATAGTATCCGTATTCACCTCAAAACCACAAACTTCTGTTTTGCAATAATATTTTTATTATTTCTAAGCACTGCAATATACAACCCATTATGCCAATTGCTCACATCAAAACTAAGTTGCTGCTGTCCGTTTGGTACTTTTATTTTTTTTACCTTACGACCGAAAATATCATAAAATTCAATTATGCATGGCTCAACATGAAATCTGGAACTTGTAACCTGAAACTTGTATCGTGCAGGATTGGGATAAATATAAAGCTCATCTTCTGTATTTTTATACGCAATTTCCGGTATTGCAACCGTTGTATCACAGCCGGGTGTATCGCAACCAATGCTGTCAACTTTTAACATCCACATATGCTGAACATACGGAGGTTCATTAAAAGGAACTATCTGACCACATGTAATAAATCCTTTATCATTTGTAGGACATACATCATAAAGGTCATTTTTACTACTTTCTCCAAATATTATTCTATAATCTCTAAACCACAGACTATCTCCATTTTCATTTATCTTAAACAACCAACCCCAATGAAATGAGCCAAATCCGGGATCATAATATCCAACAATAATAATACTTCCATCAGATAATATTTTTATATTATTTACAGTATTGCAAAGCCAGCTATTTCCATATTTTTTATTCCAAATTGCAACTCCGTTTTCATTAACTTTTATAATATTAATTCTTCTATATGACGCTTCAGGTGTATACATTGAATCAGCATAAGTAGTTCCAATTATATAATTACTGTCATTAGCAATTCCAACTACAGCTTGACTTTCCGGATATTGACTACCATAATACTTGTACCATTGTTTATTTCCCAGACTATCGGATTTTATTACAATTGGATCACCTGAATAATTCTGTCCGGGTATATAGCTATAACCACCTATCAAATATCCACTGTCATGAGTCTGTAATACATTAAAACCATAATCAACACCCCCATACCCATAAGTTTTTTCCCATTCCTTATTTCCTAAACTGTCTGTCTTTATTAGTAATACATCTGAATTATATGCTCCAACTGTTCTGTCACCTACTAAAATGAAACCCTTATCTAAAGTTTCTCTACAATTACTTGCAATTTGGTAATATCCATTTGAATATTCAAACTTAGAACTCCATAACGTATCTCCAAATTCGTTAAATTTTAATAGTAACGCAATGCTTCCACTTGAATTTTCAATTGAACCTCCTAAAGAATATCCATTATCCACATTTTTATGAAATGAACTAGGCCGACCAGGATAATAATTATGACCTGCTTCTCCAAAGTTTTTCCAAAATACCAAATTCCCTAAAGAGTCAATTTTTAATATTACAATATCCTTACCACCGGTTATGCTGTCTCCTGAAATCCCGCAACCTATATAACCACTATCTGTTTCCAAAATACTAATGCATGACGACCAGGTATTATTAGCATTATACAATTTACTAAAATAATGCTGGGAATATAATACTGATGATTTCATTAATACTAAAATAATAATTAAATATTTTAGAATCATTTTTTTATAACACATAAGAAATAATGTTATTTGTATTGATAAGTTTATTTTTTCAATTTACACAGATATTTGATGGTTACGAATCCTCTTAGTTCTTTTCTGTATTATTTGTTTATTGATAACTTTTGAGTTTCAATTATTTTTCCGTTAACTACAAATTTACATAAATATATTCCGCTAAGTAATTTTTTTGTATCAAAAATTATTTGATTACGTTGGTCTTCAAGATAAATAAATTCTATTGCTTTGCCTTCAATACTTATAATTTCAATATATGCCTTATCATCATCATATTCCAGGCAATATTCTATAGTAAAATAATCATTTGCCGGATTCGGATATATTTTAAAATATGATTTAGCTAAAGTGTTATAAGGATACTGTATATTGGTATGGGCTGATTTTAATGAAGTATCCGGTAAAATTATTTGCTCATAATAAACTAAACTATCAATAAATTGTAATATATTTCGTGCATAAGCCCCTGTAAAATTAGTATAATTACCTGCCAATTCGAGCAGAGTTTGTACCTGCAATGAGTCAAGTTCATATATACTTTTATTATTCTGGTTCAAATTAGTATGTATTTCAAAATAATCAAGGTAATCCTGATAATCTGAATTTTGCCTGCTATTTAGGATAAAATTGTTTGGAATATTTGTTAATAAAGAATTTGCATTTTGTATTTCATTTTTTACCAAATATTTAAATGCCAGTTCATATTTTAAATATAATGAACTTTCATTTATTAAAAGATTAATCAAACTGTCAGAAGAAGCAAGGTTAGTTGTATCATTAATATAATATTTTTTAAGCTTGTTCAAAGCCAAGCTTCGTTCCTGTAAATAATATGCCAGTTTCGCTTCATATTGTTCTTTTATTGAAAGTATATCTTTTCCTTGTTCAATCTCGGCAATCATATAATCGGGTAGTGTGTTAGTCCTGTTATTCACTTCATTCATAACATTACTTGATTTGGCAGCCTGGGGATTTGCAACCAGCACATCCCTTACCATAGCTGATGTTAATACGTTTTCTTTATTAACAGCATTAATCATTACTGTATCGGATAAATATGGCGAATTACCAAGTAATTCGTTTCGTAACTCCAATGCTTCATCGGGCCAGCTGGTCTGAATGTCTGTAATTAATGCATCGGTGTTTCCATCGTCAACCAATATTTCAAGTATATTATTTATAGAATCAATTTTGCTTTGATAAGTTAACATTCTTCCTTTTAAGGTATCGGGATTCTCATATTCAATATTTGATGGACAACTTATATTTTCATCATAACTATAATTTGTATTTTCTAATGTAATAGTTTTATCCGAATAATACACAGGTTTAATTTCTGGTATGCTTGTTATTGTATCGTGATGATAATAAGTAATATGACGCAGTTCATTATCATAATCGCTGAAATCATTATAACCTTCAAGACTGAACACATTTCCAGCAGGAGCTGATGGACTATTGTCAAATCCTTGAAATTTTGAAATACCTTTTCCATCTACATAACTTGTAACTGCAATATCATTATTATTTTCAATATAATTATTACACTTTATTTTTAATCCGGTAAATTCATCAATACCCCTGTTATCATTCTGTGCAATAGTACCAATTGTTAATTTTTTAAAATAATTATTGTATATCATATTAAATTCACTACCGGAATTATTAATAATAATTCCAATGAGTAAATGATAATCCGGAACTGAATGAAAACTAACAGTATTTTCTTCAACAGTATATCCTGTACAATAGTCAAGATAAATACCGTAGGAAACGGTATCTGTATAATTTATAATATTCTCATGTAGTATTAATGAATCATAAGTAATTGTTGCATTTGTAATACCGTTTAGGTAAATCCCTCTTCCAACATCTTCAAATATGCATTTATTTATAGTTACGGCTCTATCAGTATTTATTCCATAAGCCTTAATTCCATAAGAAAGATTATTAAAATAAGAAGGTTTATATTCGGTGCAAGGTGTTGTTTGGCTAATACAATATTCATCAACAGTAAAGCTTGAATTAATACTTAAAATTCCTGTTCCTAAGTGTGAATTTATGAAATATGGATGATGTGTGAGAGAACTTGCTATTGTACACCCCAAAAAATTAATATCTATTGCATCCTGCAGATAAACCATGCTACTTTCAATAGTACTCAATTCACTTGAAAAATATTTATTTGAAATAAATTCACAATCTTTAAAATCAATACCTCTTACTCCTTTTATTACTATATTTGTTAAAGGGTTTGTTGTTGAGTTAATTAATTCCTTATTGATATTAAATAAACAATTTTTAAAATAGCTTAGATTGTTTAATATTTTAGTAGTATCAACAGGGTGATGATTTTCATAAGGGAAAAATTCAATATCAGCTTCATTTTTTAAAAAAGTTGCATCTTCAGCAAGAATAATACCACCAGAATATTCTTCATAAACTATATCATCTTCCCTTTTGATAGTTGAAATTGCTATTAATGCATTAATTATTGATGCATTATTTTTTAACTCAACAATGCCTTGTTGATAACCTACCTGGGGTATTTGCGGTTCATTAATATTACCCCAGACTTCAATACCCTTCCACATACCGCCATCGCAACTGTTATTTATTAATCCGCCATCAATTAATAGCTTAGCACCACGTTCAACAATAATTTTTGCATTACTATGCATATAAACATTACTTTCTATAGTTAGTGTGTTTCCGTGTTTAATAATTATATCCCTGTGTACTCGTTTATATTTGCTCCATGTTGTATCATAAGTAATTTCAATTGGCTGACTGGAATATGGGGGGCATGAATCCAGTAATTCTGACTCCCACAAACCTCTGCCATAGGTTCCTGCCCTGATTTTATTTGCTGTATAGTTAATTTCTATATCGGTTACTAATTTATACGGAAGATTGTTATTATATTCAACCCATTGGTTAATATTATTGTCTCGGTAAAACACTCCAATGTCAGTTGCAATAAAAAGCGAATTGGAAAAGACATCATATTTTATTTGATGTACAGGTATTGAATCGTGCAAACCTTCAACAAAAGGTGTCCATGAACTACCTCCGTTATCTGAACAATAAACTTTTTTTGCCTTTTCATCTTCAACATTGCCTGTTGCAAGTGCAAAACCCACCCAAATAGAATCAGGATAATTGGGATGAATTTCAATATCAGTAATAAACCCGTCGTAACAACCTCCCAGACCTGATGAAATATCGATCCATGTATTACCACCATTATTTGATCTCCATATACAACTATCAAATTGTGAAATATTAGGTGGATTATTCCAACCATAATATGCTTTTTTATCAGCAGCATATATAATATCAGGATTTGATTGTGATATTGCTACATCTGTAATTGGCTTATCATTACCTAGGTTTAAATCAACTTTATCATCTGATTTACGAACATCTGTAAATTTCCATAATACATTTTCTCCATAATATAGAATATTATTATCTGTTGGGTGCATTTCAATTGGTGAAAAGAATTCAACAGGGAGATGCGTATAGAATGGATGTAAATTTATTCCTTTATTACTTGATCTAAGTATTCCTGAAAAACAACCGCAGCAAGGAGATAACATATAAACATAATTTGGATATAAATAATCAATAAAAGCATCACCACCGTCAGCAAATCCGGTATGGAACCATTCACCATTATCATACACAAATGAACTTAAATCCTGTGTGCCTCCAATAATAAGGTTAGGGCTTGTATTACTTGAGGCAATACCATAAAATTCAGTAATATGCAATCCATCAGTTCCATCGTCTGAAATATCTGTCCAGTCCCAATAATAATCATTTCCCCCAACAAATTTTCCCCAGCTTACACCACCATCGCAACCAACAAAAATCTTATCATTGCTACTTGTGTCAGTATATACTTTCATATCTCTTATATCAACATGAACCCAATGTGGTTGATCAGGATTTACACCCCCATTTGCAATTTTTTCAATATGACTATTTCCTGGTAAGTTTTGATTATATTTATATATTTCTAATCCACCCAAATATACTGTATTTTCATCTGTTGGAGAAACTTCACATTCAATTTTATTATTGTCAATTAAAAGTTTACTACATGAATTACGTGCAGAACATAATAAAGTATAATTAGGAGATGGATTTGGATCAAATTTTACTAAAAAAACGCTATCTTCTATATTATTATATAAAAACCATACTTTACCCGGATAATTTTCATTAACTGACATTTCTGTTCTAAGTATGGTATCATTTTGTTGTCCTGTAAGTATTAAATCAGTAATATCAATCCAAGTTTCTCCCCCATCTGTTGATTTACTTATTATATGTCCGGAAACATAAATTGTAGATGGATTCTCCGTATCGAATTCAATGTCATAAAATCCAAATTCATAATTCCACCAAATAAAATCCTCATTACGAATTATTTGCCATTCTTCTCCACCATCTGTAGTTTTAAAAATATACGAATGAGTAATTAAATACAATGTATCAGAGTTTTCAGGGTGCATTATTAGCTTTCTCGGAATTCTTTTATAATTAGTTGCAGGGAAAAATGGGTAACCATTTTCATCTTCAAAATAAAGTTCATTCCATGTTACACCACCATCAATTGATTTAAAAACACCATTTGAATATTTTGAAATACCTAAATGAGAATTTATGTATATAATATTTTTATTTAAAGGATTTACTACAATACTACTAATACCGTCAATTTTTGGATAATTGTCTGTTAATGGTATCCAAGAATCACCCCCGTTTTCTGTTTTCCAAAGCCCGCTTGTATGAGCGCCTGCAAGTATTTTATTATGATTATCAGGATCAATGTAAACAGCCGTTATCATTCCTTTTCCTGTTGACCATTTAGAACCATTGCCCGGTGTTGATGCTACTCCTATAGGACCTAAATATTGCCAGTTTGAAAAATTATCAGGTGTATTTTGATAATTTTTATAGTAATTATTTATTGCGATTTTATGATCACCCAAATTTCCATTTGTCCCATATCTTCTTCCCATAAACGCTTTCCACCTAAAATAATTCTTATAACCTGTTCCTCTCATACTATCACAACCTCGTATTGCAATTAATGAATCATAATAAGCATCCTGGATTTCTGTAATTGTAAAATAATTATAAGTTGAATCATTTGAATTTTGCCCGAATGTTTTATTAAATAACTGGCTGGCACTTAATAAAATCACTAACAAAAATACAATTTTTAATTTTTTTGATGTTTTCATAGCTTTAAAATTTTATAAAGTTAATAAATTTCTTATTTATATTAATTCTGAAAAATAATAAAAAGTAACTCAATTTATTGAAAAAGTTATTAACATTTTTCAATTCTCAATACCGTATAAATGAAAAATTTCGTTTTTTAAAGATTAAAATTCATTTAATATAAATAGGAAGTATTCAGAAATGAAATGATTAATATTAAAAATCGTCAATTCATTTTAAAATTTTAGTTTTGCAAAAAAAATAAAGAACTTAAGATTATGATAAAATTAGCAGTTGTTGCTTTTGGGGGAAATGCATTAATTAAACCCAATCAAAAAGGCACTATTGGTGAGCAGGAAGAAAACGCATATGAAACAAGCGAAAATCTTTTTAAATTAATAAAACGCGATTATAATATAGTTATCACACATGGAAATGGTCCGCAGGTGGGTAATATCATGCTGGCTAATACTGCTGGAAATAAACTATACGGCTTACCTGACATGCCACTTGATATCAGTGTTGCATATTCCCAGGGTTTTATCGGGTATATGCTTGAACAGCAGTTAAGGAATGTATTGCAAGAACATGATATGGACAGGGATATAATAACGATTATTACACAGGTTTTGGTAAATAAAGATGACCCTGCATTTGAAAATCCTGTTAAGCCGATCGGACCGTTTTATTCAAAAGAAGAAGCTGATAAAATTTCTAAAATAACTAAATCGGTTTTTGCTAAAGACCCTCGCGGCAGGGGATGGCGAAGACTTGTTGCATCGCCGAGACCGCTTGTTATTGCTAATAAAAAATCAATTGAAAAAATTGCAAGGGAAGGACATATTGTTATTGCCGTTGGCGGAGGTGGGATACCTGCATTTTATGTAAAACCTAATAAGCTACAGGGTATAGATGCAGTTATTGATAAAGACTTAGCTTCATCTTTGCTTGCCATTCAAATTAATGCAGATAAGTTTTTTATTCTGACTGATGTTCCTAAAGTTTACCTGAATTTTAATACACCACAGGAAAAATCTTTAGACAGAATTACAATTGCTGAAGCTAAAAAGTATCTTGAAGAAGGTCATTTTACAGAAGGAAGTATGGCACCCAAAATAAGAGCTGCAATCTATTTTGTTGAAAACAGCGGAAAGGATACTATCATCACACAAACTACCCGTTTGGGAATTGATGACGGAGGAACAAGGGTGGTGATGGTTTAGTCAGTATTTGAAAGAAAACGCCAATAACTGCGTTATACTCATCTTAAAACCCAGTCATTTACATTAGTAAACTCCTGTGTTTTAAGATTTCGCAAGCCTTGTTCTTGACGGTTTCTTATCAAACACTGAGTTTTCTTGCAAGGACTAGTTATCGAATATACTTTTTTACCTGTTTATTGATTATTGTGTGTTGCTTATTGAGTGTTTTTTTTTTGATTTTTGATGTCTGAAGTTTAACGTTTGACAAGTTAAATTAGGTGCATTCTAAAAACACACAAAATATTGAATATTTAAAATTTTTATTTTGGAAGATAATATCAATAAAGCTGTTGAACTTATTAATAATGCCAGACAAATTACTGCATTCACCGGAGCCGGAATTTCAGTAGAAAGCGGTATTCCACCGTTTAGAGGCGAAGCAGGATTATGGAATAAATACGATCCGGTAGTGCTGGATATTAATTATTTCTTTTCTAATCCAAAGGAATCGTGGGGAATTATCAGAGAAATTTTTTATGATTTTTTTGGAAAAGCAAAGCCAAACAAAGCGCATTTTGTTTTAGCCGAAATGGAAAAAAATAATCTTCTTGAATCGGTAATAACACAAAATATTGATAACTTACATCAGGAAGCAGGAAGTAAAACCGTTCATGAATTTCACGGGAATTCCAAAAAACTGATTTGTGTGGATTGTCGTACTGTTTATAAAGTCGGGGAAATCAGCTTAAAAGTATTACCGCCAAAATGTAAAAATTGTAATGGCTTGCTAAAACCCGATTTTATTTTTTTCGGTGAAGGAATACCACAAGATGCCTATTTATCTTCTGTTGATGCAGCAAACAAATCCGACCTGTTTATTGTAATCGGCACAACAGGTGAAATAATGCCTGCCTGTCAGATACCTATGATGGCTAAGCAAAATGGAGCCAAAATTATTGAAATCAATCCTGAATTTTCCAAATTCACAAATTCTATAACCGATGTTTTTTTGCAGGGAAAAGCAACCGAGGTTATGGGGAAACTATCGGACATTTTATATTAATTAAACTGATTTTATATAAATCATTTATTTTTTCAAAATCCTTTCTTGCAATTCCCTGTACTTTTCTGGACGGAAAATCCTGAGAAAAATTGTTGCAAGTGCCAATGGCCATATGCTCAGAATATTCATCCTCAGTTTGTATGGAAACCTGTCAACTATAAATGTTGCCAAATAAATAAACCTTGCAAACAATATCCCGGGCAATGCCTGTAACCAAATCAATATGTTGTTTCCATTATAAAATTTATCATAGCCCATCATATCTGCAAATTTACCTGCAGTAAGGTCAGCGATTTTAATTTGTCCTTTTGTCAGGGATTTTTTCCATAGCCCGATCCGGCTCGTATTTATTTTTTTCAACAGACTCGAGAAATACTTGTTCATGATCTCTGCCGGGTAAGCTTCCAAAGCTTCTTCGGTTTTTTCATGAAAGTTAAATACCTTCTCATTGTAGTCTATTCCGGCAAAATCACATATTTTCATAAATTCAGTATCCGGACTAGTAACCAGATCTTCATATTTAACAACATAATGAGAAGCAGGAAATTTGTTTTTGGCTTTATTGAACCTTTTAATGAAATATGTCCATTTATAAACTACTGTAGAAGTTATGGGCAGTTCAAAATCAACATCACGGATAGATACAAGGTTGTCGCGATAATCTCTGATGATATGGATGAACCTGGCGTTGGGGAATATCTTCAATAAGCGTTCAGTATATATTGTATAGCCATGATTTTTATCTCCCAGCAAGCTTATTGTATCTTTAGGGAATACAGATTTGTTAATAAGATAAACACTTTTACAAATATCGGAATAGCTGGCTTTACCATTAAATTTTAACAGATCATTTTTTAGTTCTTTTAAATCAACTTTCCAGATATCGAACCTCCATTGTATTCGAAGGTCTTCAATAAATTCATCTATCTTTGACTCAGTCCAATGAACTATGTTTTTATATTTCGGATAAAGATTAACAATAAATTGGCATTCGGGAGGG
The DNA here is from genome assembly GCA_964599115.1 of uncultured Bacteroidales bacterium. Lineage (GTDB taxonomy): Bacteria > Bacteroidota > Bacteroidia > Bacteroidales > JADFUO01 > JADFUO01. The sequence goes on along the minus strand of CAZREZ010000014.1, from coordinate 5,727 downwards.
ATATTCACGTTTGGGTGTGCATCAAACAGTGCCATAAGCAGGGTTGTTCCCGAGCGAGGCCTTCCTACGATAAAAATAAACGGAATTTCATTCAGGTTTCTTATTTCATTTTGAATCTTTTCCATATTTCCATAATCAGACTAAAATCACTTTTTTTATAAAATGCAATTTCTACAAAAGATACCTTTGCCATCCTGGTATAAACAATCAAATAGATAATTGCTCCAAATGTATAACTAATGTTGGTTGCCCATGCTGCACCAAGCGCGCCATGCTCTGGTATCCATAATAAATTCAACAATATATTAATTATTAATGCAGGAACGAAAACATATATCGTTAACTGTGGTTTTCCTATACCTGCAATTTGTCCGCTCAAAAGCCTGAATATTACCATTAGGATTATCCCGGGCAGAAGCCACTGTAGAATATGAACACTTGGCAAGAAGTCATTTCCAAAAACAAGAGGGATTAAAACAGGGGCCAGGAAAAAAGCAAATATTGAAGCTATCAGTGACAGCAGGAAGGAAATCCTTAATAATTTCAATGTCATTAATGTTGTTTCCCTGCTTTGTCCGGCGTTTGCTGTCCTTGAAAAAACAATAATCCCCATTGCTAAAGGTATCTGCCAGATTTGTTCGGCTATATGTGCACTAAGTGAATATATACCGACTTCCTCAATGGCTGTAAGCTTTTCAAGTAATAAAATGTCGATCCTGAAATTTAACTGTATCACGAAAAAAGAAAGGGCAAACACTATGCCTATGCGAATAAGATCTTTAATGACCGGGAAATTAGCCTTGAGGCTGAAATTGTATGTACGATAAATCCTAAAGATTGCATTGGAGGAAACAATAATGCTTGAAAGCATTAGAGCAATCACAGCTCCTATGATACCAAAATCCAGCCACCATACCAAAACAACTGCCAGTATCAGATTAATAAGATTTGTTATCCAGTTAAGCTGATTGGCCTTTTTTATTTCATCTTTACCAAGATACACTCCTCCCATGTAAACAATAGCAAGCCGTGGTGGAATAACACAAATTGAAATAATTATCATGGGAATGGTGAATCTGTCTTCATAAAAAAAATAATAGACACCGGCACTCAGTACCATGCCAAGTATGCTTGTGAAGATCAGAATGAGGAATATAGATGAAAGCACTTCATTCAGTTGGTACGTTTTTTTCCCGATATGATAAATAGCAGCTCCTCTGATACCCAAATGAGTTAAGCTTATTATAATTGTTGGAATGATAACAAGTGCTGTAAATAATCAAAATCCCTCGGGACCAAGCATACGTGTCAGAATAACACTGATTAATATTCCAGCAATAAGTGAAAATATATTACTGTTAAATACTCCGATTATATCATTAAAAAGCCTTCTTTTGGCCATAAAGGAAAAATTGAATTTTTGCAAAATTAGTTTTTTTATTTTTAAAAGTTATTCAGATCAATTATTAATCAGTATTTTGTTTGTTTTTTGAGTATTACTTTTTTTATTTTTGTAAAAAATCAATTATATGGACTGGCTCTGGATAATTATTGGAATAGTATTAATAATTGTGGGTTTACTTGGCTGTATTATTCCGGGAATACCGGGTCCGGCAGTAAGTTATTTTTCTCTTCTTATTCTGCAACTTAAAAATAGTCCGCCTTTTGATGATGAATTTCTTGTAATAATGGCACTTATAGCTGCAGGAGTAACAGTTTTAGATTATATTGTACCTGTGTATGGAACAAAAAAATTCGGAGGAACAAAGATGGGTGTCAGAGGAAGCATAATTGGCTTGATTGTTGGGATATTTGTGCTTCCTTTTCTTGGTATTGTGATTGGACCTTTCGGTCTATTAGGGATTATCCTCGGACCTTTTGTTGGCGCATATATAGGTGAATCAATGGCAGGAAAAGATTCGGATTCTGCTTTAAAAGCTGCAATAGGTTCATTTATTGGATTTCTTGCCGGAACATTTATGAAATTGGTTTATTCGCTTGTTGTTACTTATTATTTTGTAATAAATATATTTTAATAAAAATTTGTTGTTCAAAGTACTCCCTTGGAGAAATTGGTTGAAATTAGAAATTGGAAATTTGTAGAAATTGATAGAAATTTATTGAGATTATCTCTGCGACTTTGCGTCTCTGTGTTTAAAAAAATATTGTCCAAAGGACTCCCTTTGAAAAATTAACAGAAATTTTAATATGATTTTAAAGAAGATTACCTCAACAGAACAATTAAGAAGAATTTCAAAAGAGATAAGGAAAAGCGTTTTAATCAGTCTTGCTGAAGCCGGCTCAGGTCATACAGGTGGCTCATTCGGATTAGCAGACATCTTCACAACTCTTTATTTTAACATTTTAAATCACGATCCTGACAATCCTGATTGGGAAGACAGGGACAGGTTGATTTTATCAATTGGTCATGTAGCACCTGTTCATTATGCAAGCTTAGCTATAGCAGGATATTTTCCAAAAGAAGAATTATTAACTTTAAGAAAATTAGGCTCACGATTACAGGGACATCCGGGCAGGGAACATGGATTACCAGGCCTTGAACTTTCTGCCGGTTCATTAGGGCAGGGATTGTCAGTTGCTGTAGGAATGGCTTTGGCCGGTAAAATGGATAATAAAAAATGGAGGGTATATTCAATTCATGGTGATGGTGAATTACAAGAGGGCTCAATCTGGGAAGCAGCAATGAGTGCCTCAAATTTTAAGCTAAATAATCTTACCTCAATTATTGACAGGAATGATCTTCAGATTGACGGCAAAACATCAGATGTAATGCAACTTGAACCATTAGCTGATAAATGGAAATCTTTTGGCTGGAATGTGTTGGAATGTAATGGTCATGACCATTCCGATATTATTGAAAAAATAAATCAAGCTAAAAAAGTTAAAGGAAAACCAACGGTTATAATTGCAAAAACAATAATGGGCAAAGGAGTTAAAAGCATTGAGGACAACCATTTATGGCATGGGAAAGCACCGTCAAAAGAGCAATTAAAGGATTTCTTAATTCAATTGGAAAATGATTAAAATGAAAGAATTCAAAAACAAAGGGGATAAATCCACAAAAGAAGGATTTGGTGAAGGTGTTGTTGTAATAGGGGAGATGAATCCGAATGTTATTGGTTTGGGAGCAGATATAACAGCATCCGTTGGAATGAATTTGTTTGCTGAAAAGTTTCCGGAAAGATTTTTTTCTCTTGGGATTGCCGAACAGAATTGTATTGGCGTTGCAGCCGGTTTGGCATTATCAGAAAAAACACCGGTCTTTTCCACTTACGGAGTATTTGCTGCTTTACGTACAACCGACCAGTTACGTATTTCGGTTTGCTATAATAATTTGCATGTTATTATAGGTGGTGCTCATGCAGGTATTTCTGTAGGACCGGATGGTGCGACACATCAGGCATTGGAAGATATTGCAGTTATGAGGGTGCTGCCAAATATGACGGTACTTTCTCCTTGTGATGCAACTCAAACAAAATTAGCTGTTATTGCAGCACTTGAGCAAGTTAAAGGCCCTGTTTATATTCGTTTTGGTAGAGCACCTGTTCCTGATTTTACTTTTCCTGAAATGGAATTTAAGGTTGGAAAATCTCAACTTCTATGTAATGGAAATGACCTTACAATAATAGCTACCGGGCATCTTGTTTGGGATGCATTGCAAGCAGCTTACACTTTAAACGAGCAAGGAATCAAAGCAAGGGTGATAAATATGCATACGATTAAACCAATTGATGAGCAAGCAATTATTAAAGCTTCAGAGCAAACCGGTGCAATTATCACTGCTGAAGAACATCAGATATATGGCGGCTTGGGTGGTGCTGTTGCTGAGGTTGTTGCAAAAAATATCCCAGTTCCAATGGAATTTATTGGTATGGATGACAGTTTTGGAGAATCGGGAAAACCCGAAGAATTATTGAATAAATATAAAATGACTTCAGAATATATAATTGAAAAAGCGAAGAAAATAATTAAAAGGAAATTGACAATTTGATATAAAAATATTTTTCCTAATCCATCAACAACCATACACCGGTCATCGCTGGAATTCTTGGTGTACAACTGTCTGCAACAACGATTAGAATAAGTTTATTTTCACAGATAACATAATAATTTGATGCTACAAATATACAATTTAATTAAAAATATCAACATGATATTCAATTCTCGTGAGAATTAAACCTTTTGCCGGGACTGAATAACCGGCATCCGAGCGATTCTTGCTTTCAATGATTTTCTTTAAGTCTTTATGACTGATCTTCTTTTTTCCAATATCCAGTAGAGTCCCTACAATCGCCCTAACCATATTCCGTAAAAATCTGTCTGCTGTGATTGTGAAAATAAGCTTGTCTTCCTTTTCAATCCATTTTGCATCTATAATTTTACAATTGTTGGTTTTAACATCTGAGTGCAATTTTGAGAAGCTGGTAAAATCTTTATATTCACATAATATTTTTGCACCTTCATTCATCAAATCTAAATTTATATCGCCATAAACATAATAAGAAAAATCATTATCAAAAGGGTCTTTTTGTCTGGTGATAAAATACTGATAAGTTCTTGAGATTGCGTCAAAACGGGCATGAGCATTTGATTTTACAGGAATAATATTAAAAATTACAATACTATCATCAAGGAAATTGTTTAATTTGAAAACAATGTTATCCCTGTCGTTTTTATTTAAAATTTTGTTTATATCAAAATGAGCATAAAATTCTATTGCATGAGCGCCGGTGTCTGTTCTTCCGCAGCCGGTTACATTTATTTCTTCACCTAAAATTTTTGACAAAGCATCATTGATCACAGACTGTATTGTAAGAGCATTTTCCTGCATCTGCCAGCCGTGATAATTTTTCCCGTTAAAAGCAAGTTTTATAAAGTACCTGTTTGGCAATATTTTCATAATATTCTCATTCCTTTATTTCTAATATTCATAAATTCTTAGCTTCATATTTGTCTTTTTTATGTCCTGTGAATTCTATCAATCATAATTATCAAACTATCTAAAAACGCTTTTATGATAAAATTAAGCGGTTTGACGTTTTTAAAGAATTTCACAAAAATTGGTGATGTAAAATAGTATATTGAAATAAAAATTCTGCCAGCTTTGTACTTGGTAAGAATATTGTCTCTAAATTCTCTTAAAATCAATGCTTCTTTTATTTCATAGCTGCCACAAACCATTGTAGCGATATAACAACCTTCTTTTTTTTTCTTTTTTATTTTACCTGTACTCATCAATTCTGAAATGTCATATATATCAGCATTCATTTTTTCTTCATCCGGATTTGGTTTTGATTCTATTTGCTCTTTTTCATTCAACGCTTCATATATGGTTTAT
>CAZREZ010000014.1:0-358 GCA_964599115.1 uncultured Bacteroidales bacterium | reverse complement strand
CTAACTTGGCAGTTCGATAAGCATTTTTAACTTCTCCTTGAATGAATTTCATATTTAAAGGCATGTCTTGGAACCCATCCTCCATTTTGATACCTGGTAGTTCCTCAATAAATTTAACATTTTCAGTGCCTTTTAACTTTATCTCATATAGATTATTAAAACTTTGCATCCAATTTTCACCAATACTCATTGGAATCTTTGCATACTCATTATATCTGTAATCTATAATATCTAATAAGTTTTTATTTTCGAAGCAATCAGCATAATGATTTCTAATTTTTTCAGTACAAATTTCATAGAATTTTTGTCTGAATTCTTGGTTAAACTTTTTACCTGAAATGCAATAATCAAAATAAAA
>CAZREZ010000013.1:0-18257 GCA_964599115.1 uncultured Bacteroidales bacterium | reverse complement strand
ATCCGGCAGATACAATAACCTTTGGAAACAATGCCATTTTTGATATTGTTGAAGACAGCAAAGGAAATTTATGGCTCCCTTCTTATGATGGTTTGATTAAATACAATAGGAAGTCAAAAAATTTTACAACTTATAAGCATGAATCCGATAATAAAAACAGCATTAGCACCGATAAATTATTTTCCGTTTATGAAGATAATTCAGGCAATATTTGGGTAACGTCACGCGGTGGAGGAATTTGCAAGCTAAATACCGAAACAGAACAATTTATAAATTACACTATAAAAGATGGTCTTCCAAATAATGTAACCTATGGAATTCTTGAAGACCCTGACAATAATTTATGGATAAGCACAAACTGGGGTTTATCAAAATTTAATGTAAAAGAAAATAAATTTATTAATTATGATGTTAAAGATGGCTTGCAAAGCAATGAGTTCAACTCAAAATCTTTTTTATTGAGCTCAGATGGAAAAATGTTTTTTGGTGGAATGGGTGGTTTTAACTGTTTTTCCCCTGAACAAATAAAAGTCAACAAAAATATACCACCTATTGTGATAACAGGCATTAAAATATTTAATCTTCCTCATTTAGGTTCATTAAGTAATGGTGATACAATTATTTTAAATTATGATGATAATTTCGTTTCTCTTGGATTTTCAGCTTTGGATTATACTAATCCTTCAAAAAATAAGTATAAATATATTTTAGAAAATTACGAAAAAGACTGGAGGTATACTGAAGCTGGCAAAACATCGGCAGAATATACTAAAGTAAATCCCGGCACTTATTTTTTCAGGGTAAAAGGATCAAATAATGACGGATACTGGAACGAAGAAGGAGTGTCGCTGACAATTAAAATTATTCCGCCATGGTGGCAAACAAGGATGTTCAGGATATTGTTGCCACTTGCAATTATTTTGATTTTATGGTTTGTTATTTACCGTAGAGTTAAAGCTATCAGAAAAAAACATGATGTTGAAAAAAAGGTCCTTGAAATAGAAAAACAGATGTTTGATATTGAACAAAAAGCATTACGGCTTCAAATGAACCCTCATTTTATTTTTAATTCCCTTAATTCAATTCAAAGTTTTGTAATAACTAATGATACTGAGAAAGCTATTTTTTATTTAGCAAAATTTTCACAATTGATGCGGTTGAATCTGGCTAATTCCAGCGAGCCATACATTCCACTTAAAAATGAATTATCCGCTTTAAAATATTATATGGATATTGAAAAACTCAGGTTTGACAACAAATTTGATTATTCAATAAAAATCGACCCGCAAATTGATGAGGAATTCATGGAAATACCTCCCATGTTAATTCAGCCTTATCTTGAAAATGCAATTATTCACGGGTTAATCAACAAAAAAGGTAAAGGAAAAATAAATATTAATTTTACATTAAAGAATAATTCAATATTTTGTACAATACACGATAATGGTATTGGCAGGGAAAAAGCAATGCGAATCAGGAAAGAATCAGGAATAGCGCGCAAATCAAGAGGAATGATGATAACAAAAGAACGTTTGGAAATTCTAAATAAACAAAACAAAGAACAATTTTCAGTAAATATTATTGACATTAAAGACTCAAAAGGGAAAGCCACAGGAACAAAAGTTGAGATCACTATTAGTTATAAAGAATTTTAATTTAAAAGTTTTTTATATATTTGAACTTTATTTAAATCAATATTTTTATGATACGCTCAATCATTATAGAAGATGAAAAAAGGTCGAGAGATACACTGAGAGAACTTTTAAAAAGATTTTGCAAAAATGTAGAAATTGTTGCCGAAGTCGATGGTTATAAAAGCGGTATTGAAGCAATAAAAAAACACAAGCCTGATGTAATTTTCCTTGACATTCAAATGCCCGACGGCAGTGGTTTCAAGTTGTTGGAAGATATCGATGAAATTGATTTTGAAATAATTTTCACAACTGCTTATGATCAATTTGCCATCAAAGCAATAAAATACAGTGCACTTGATTACCTGCTGAAACCGATTGTCCCCGAAGAGCTGATAAATGCCATAAAAAAAATTGAAAAAAATAAGCAAATACACACCATAAATAAAAATATTAAAGTTTTACTGGATAATATCAACACACCTGAAGAAGAACCTAAAAAAATTGTGCTTTCAACTTCTGATAAAATACATGTTATTAAAACCGATGAAATTATAAGATGCGAATCGGATAATTATTACACAAGGTTTTTTTTTACAAATGGGAATCAACTCCTGATTTCAAAAACCCTTAAAGAAAATGATGAACTTTTAAGCGCACATAACTTTATAAGGCCTCATAAATCGCACCTTATAAATACAAAATTTATTAAAAACTTTAATCGTAATGAAGGCGGATTTATTGTAATGACAGATGATAGTAAGATTCCGGTTTCAAGAAGAAAACGAGAGAAAATCACTAATATAATTAGTAATTTGTCAAACTTAAGAAATTATCACCGTTAACTGATTTCTTTATACCGTTAACTGATTTTTTCTTTTTCTTTATTTAAAATTTAATTAATTTTACATACTAATCCCCAAAAAACATGGATGATTATATTTACATTTTATTAGCAATAGCATGGATAGCTTTTACAATTTATAGCCAGAAGCAAAAGAAAAAAAAACAGCAACAACAAGCCAAACCACAACAGCAAACACAAAAAGATGTAAAATCTTATTTTGAAGAGATCCTGCTGGGAAATGTATCCTCTCCCGATCCTATACTTACCGAAACCGAACCTGTGATACATAAAGAAATATATGAATCTGTTTCAGGATATAAAACTTCTGAAAATATTCAATCCGAATATGAATTTCTTGAAGAAGGGTCGCAGCTATCTGAAGAATATTTTGATAAGAATTCTGCTATAGAAAAACCCGAAATTCAAATTGAAAAAAATTTTGAAGTTAAAACCGAAGAAGATTATGAAGGCATTGAATATCTTGATTTTGACATAAGAAAAGCAGTAATATATTCAGAAATTTTAAAACGTCCTTATACTTAATTAAAACAATATTTTATTTAAGAGAACATAATTTTTTTTAAACAAGAGATAAATTTTTTATTTGGATATTAAAAAATTTTATTGTTATCTTTACCAACTTTTTAAATGCACAATGTATAATTTAACATAAAACTATATGGTATGTTAAGAAATTTACTTTTAACTTTAGGGATAGTTCTATCTACGAGCTTGATAGTTTATCCGCAATCAGGAGCCCTAAAAGGCAAAATTACTGACAAATTAACCAAAGAACCAATTCCGTTTGCTAATCTTGTTATTGAGGTTGGGGGAACCCAGATAGGAGGTTCAACATCAGATTTTGATGGGAACTACACTATTAAACCTATTCCTCCGGGCAAATACGATTTGAAAACAACATTTGTCGGTTATAAACCAATTCTTATAAAAGGTATAATCATTGCAGCCGACCAAATCCGGTTTTATGATATTGAAATGGAATCAACAGTGGAAACTCTTGAAGAGTTTGAGGTTATTGATTATAAGGTTCCTTTGATTTCTAAAGACCAGACTACCAGCGGAGAAACCGTTACTGCAGAAGAAATTGCAAAAATGCCGAACAGATCGGCTAATGCAGTTGCAGCAACTGTCGGGGGTGTGTTCTCACGCGACGGCGAAAGAGGAAACGTAAGAGGTGCCCGTGCCGACGGTACTGTCATGTATATTGATGGTATCAGAGTAAGGGGATCCTCTGCTTTGCCACCTTCGGCAATTGAACAGGTTTCGGTTATTCTCGGTGGTATTCCGGCACAATACGGTGATGCTGTCGGTGGTATCATAAACGTTACAACCAAAGGACCTTCAAGGAAGTTCGGTGCAGGAATTGAAATTGAAACTTCAGAGTTTCTGGATAAATTTGGATATAATCGCGCAGGTCTTAATTTAAACGGTCCTTTATTTACCAGTAAAAACGAAGATGGAAGTGTTAAGTCATCATTGCTAGGTTATTTTATTGCAGCAGATGTTACATACCGAAGAGATGGTAATCCCTCTGCAATTGGTATTTATAAAGGGAAAGATGATATTATTCAATACCTTGAAAACAATCCCTTACGTCCTTCCGGATTAACAACCGGCGGTACATTTCTTAATGGTGAGTACCTTAGAAAAGATGATCTGGAGCATGTTAAGATGACACAAAATACATCTAATTTATCTGTTAATCTTTCCGGTAAAATTGATATTAAAACAACACGAACCATTAATTTAACACTTGGCGGACAATATGTTTATAATCACTGGAGAGGATTTAATTATAATAGCTCACTATTGAATTACGATAAGAATTCACTAAATACAAATTATACATGGAGAGTGTTCGGCCGGTTTACTCAAAGATTCCCTACCGATAAAGATAGTAAATCACTTTTAAAGAATGTTTATTATACAATTCAGGCGGATTACTCAAAATACTATGCAGAAACACAAGACCCTGATCACAAAGATGATCTTTTCAAATATGGCTACCTTGGGAAATATACAACTCATAAGGAAGCAACTTATCAGTTGGGAGCCGACACTATACACGGCCAGCCTTATCAAAATGTATGGCTGCTCAACAGTTGGGATTATGATACATTAGTTGAATTTGATCCGTATGATTGTAATCCGTTAGTGGCTAATTATACATCTTCATATTATGATTTATATGCAGGACAAGCTGTAGGCAATTATCAAAATTTCGACCAGATACAACTTGGCGGAGGATTATTGAATGGACAAGGACCACCAAGAATATATGGTCTTTACAATACTCCCGGTACATTACAAGCAGGTTATAATGTAACCGATCTCACACAATTCAGTGTTAACGCTGCCGGTGCTGCCGATATTGGTAATCATGAATTCAAGTTCGGTTTGCAATATGAACAACGAATAGACAGAGGATATGGTTATGCACCACAAGGATTTTGGACATTGATGCGCGGATTAACCAATTTCCATATTTTAGAACTTGATGTGGAAAATCCAATACCGGTTTATGTAGATGGTGTTTTTCAGAACAGAATTAATTATAACCGTAAATATGATGAGATATCGCAAAGAGTATTTGATATTAATTTAAGAAAAAAACTCGGATTACCTGTTGACGGACTTGACTTCATAACAATTGATTCTTATGATATAAATAATTACTCAATAAATTATTATGATAAAGATGGTGTTTTAAGAACAATCCAATTAGATGAAGATATTTTTACAGTTGATATGTTCAGCCCGGATGAATTATTAAATAATGGCAATTCTTATGTGTTTTACAGGGGTTATGATTATACCGGAAAAAAATTAAAAAGCAAACCGAGTTTTGAAGATTTCTTTAACAAAACAGATGAAAACGGAGTATATACCCGCGAAATAGGTGCATTTGAACCAATTTATATGGCAGGATATATACAGGATAAATTTGCTTTTAGAGACCTGATTTTTAATATTGGTGTTCGTGTTGACCGTTATGATGCCAACCAAAAGGTCTTAGCCGATCCGTTTTTATTATTCCCTGCTAAAACAGTTGGAGAAGTCAGTCCTGATGAATTCGGACCTCATCCTTCAAATATGGGAAACGATTACATAGTTTATGTTGATAATATTGATAATCCAACAAGAGTTGTAGGATATAGAGAAGACGACGTCTGGTATAGTGCTGAAGGTGTTGAAATCACCGACCCAGGTATTCTTGATGCAGGTTCCGGAATTTCTCCATATTTAATTGACCCTACACTGGATCATGTTACTATTGAAGCTTTTGAAGATTATGAACCACAGATAAATGTAATGCCCCGTATCTCCTTCTCATTCCCGATATCTGATGAAGCCTTGTTCTTTGCCCATTATGATGTTTTAACACAAAGACCAACATCAGGTAACATTGTAAGTCCTTCAACATACTGGTTCTTTCAAAATATTGGAGGTACAATAAATAATCCAAACCTGAATCCCACAAAAACAATTGACTATGAATTGGGCTTCCAGCAAAGATTAACAAGTACATCATCAATTACAATAACAACTTATTACCGCGAAGTGAGAGACCAGATTGCAATTTACAGATATTACGGGGCATATCCCAAAGATTACACTTCATATAACAATCTTGATTTCGGTACTACCAAAGGTCTTACAATTGAATACGACCTTAGAAGAACAAAGAATGCACGTGTCAGGGCAAGTTATACACTTCAGTTTGCCGATGCTACAGGTGCAAGCCCTACTACTGCCGCAGCTCTTGTTGCTTCAGGACAGCCAAACCTAAGAACAACCAATCCCTTACCATGGGACAGAAGACATGCTATAAATCTTGTTTTGGATTATCGTTTTTCCGGAGGTAATGATTATGACGGCCCGGTAATTAACCGTAAAGGCAAAGGAGCTGGTAAAGCTAAATCACCTATACTGTTATTACAAAACACCGGTTTTAACATGACTTTCAATGGTGGTTCAGGTACTCCATATACAGCTTCGCGTAATATATTATCTCCAATTTCAGGTGGTAACAGACTATTAAAGGGAACATATTTCGGTTCAAGATTACCATGGCAGTTCAGAATGGACTTGAGGATTGATAAAGATATATTCTTTACTATGGGTAAAAAACAAGCATACATGAATATTTACTTCCAGATACTTAATGTTTTGAATACTAAAAATGTAGTAGGCGTTTATCCGGCAACAGGTAACCCTGGTGATGATGGTTACCTGGCTTCGGCCGAATATCAAAGCGAAATTGAAATGCAACAGGACCCTCAATCATTCAGGGAACTTTATACTATATATGAAGATTATCCATATAATTATAGCAGTCCGCGAAGGATTCGTTTTGGTGTAATATTTAATTTTTAAAAATAATAAATTATGAAAAATATTTTCAAAATACTGCTGATTTCATTAATCTGCTACTTTATTTCAGAAATCAGCATGGCAGAGGAATACAAATTTGGACCGGGTAAAAGTTCAAATAATTATAAGAATACTACAGCAGGTTGTTCACCGGCTTCCGCTTTCAGATTCCTGGATATTAATAATGTAAGAGCCAGGATCAATTCAGGAGGAGATATGTGGTGGGATCTTCCCGGCGGTATTGGAGCTCACTATTTTATTCCTAAAAACGGAACTGCCACTTCTATGTACTCCAGTGCATTATGGATTGGAGGGCTTGACATCAACCTGCAGTTAAAATTAGCTGGATTAAGATATCGACAGATTGGACAGGATTATTGGACCGGCCCTTTGACAATTGACGGAACTGCTGCTGTTGACGAAGCTACGTGTGCCGAATACGACAAGCTCTTTTTGATCACACGCGAAGAAGTTGACCAATTTATTGCATGGTGGGAAAGTGATAATAAAGCTGAAGAATACCCTGGTTATTCAATCCCGGAATCAATTCTGAATTGGCCTGCCCATGGCGATGTTGCCAAAGATCAAAGTTATTATTTAGCTCCATTTATGGATGTTGACGGTGATGGGGACTATGACCCGAATATGGGTGATTATCCATATTATGATATTGATAACTCTTTGTGTCCTACAAACAGGAAACCTGACGAACCTCCTGTTCCAACCATGGAAGATGTTTTGGGTATTGTACATGGCGGTATTTTATCCGATCAGGTTATTAAAGGTGACCAGACTTTATGGTGGGTATTTAATGACAAAGGTAACTACCACTCCGAAACAGAAGGTGCATCAATTGGTATGGAAATCAGGGCACAGGCTTTTGCATTCGAAACAAACGACGAAATTAACAACATGACTTTTTATAGTTATGAAATTATTAACCGTTCAACATTTGAATTAACAGAAACATATTTCTGTCCATGGGTTGATACTGATTTGGGTTATGCCTGGGATGATTTTGTTGGATGTGATGTTAACAGAGGTCTGGGTTATTGTTATAATGGTGTTGCAATAGATGGGCATGGCGAACCTGAATCTTACGGTGAGCAGCCACCTGCTATAGGAGTTGACTTTTTCCAGGGACCTTATATGGATCCCGATGGCAGAGATAATCCGGCATTCACAGGCGCTCCGGATGGTTGCAATATCATTAATTCTCCTTATATATTAGACCAGATGGCAATAAACGGAGTAAACTTTGGTAATGATATTGTTGATGACGAACGATTCGGTATGAGAAGATTTGTATACCATAATAATGCTGGCGGTGATCAGGGTGACCCGAGTATTGCTCCACAGTATTATAACTATCTGAGGGGAATCTGGAAAGATAACACTGTAATGCTATATGGTGGAAATGCACATATTAAGTCAGGTGCAGTCGGACCTGAGTGTGAATTCATGTTTCCCGGCGATTCCGACCCATGTAACTGGGGTACAAATGGACTACCTCCAAACGGAGGATATAATCAACAAGGAAATTACTGGACAGAAGATGAGGTGGGTAACGATCCCAGCGACAGGCGATTTATGCAATCAGCCGGTCCTTTTACTCTTACACCGGGTGCAGTTAATTACATTACTGTAGGTATTCCATGGGCAAGAGCTATTTCAGGCGGACCATGGGAATCAGTTAAGCTTTTACGAAAAGTTGATGACCTTTGCCAGTCATTGTTTGATAATTGTTTTAAAGTAATTGACGGACCAAGCGCTCCGGATCTTAGCTTTAGGGAACTTGACAAAGAGTTAATTGTTTATATTTCAAACGGCAAAACATCTAATAATTACAATGAAAGTTACCTGGAAGTTGACCCGTTCATTACATTCCCACCCGACTTTCCTTCTGCTCAAAGAGACTCCATTTACAGATTTGAAGGTTATCAGGTTTTCCAATTAAAATATTCAACCGTATCAGTTGAAAGTATTCATGACCCCGATCTTTGCAGATTAGTTGCACAGTATGATATAAAAAACGGTGTGACAAAATTGGTTAATTTCAATTATAATCAAATAATGGGTGCTAATGTACCGGTTTTGGAAGTTGAAGGCGGGGATAATGGAATTTCTCATTCGTTCAAAATTACAGAAGATGCTTTTGCTACTGAAGATAAACGCCTTGTAAACCATAAACAGTATTATTTTCTGGCGTTAGCTTATGCATATAACCAATTCCTGAAATACGAAGAAACACCGACAGGATTAGACGGGCAGAAAAAACCTTATCTGGCAGGTCGTAAAAATATTAAACTTTATACTGCTATTCCTCATATTCCAATAAACGGAATTATAATGCATTCGGAATATGGAGAAATTCCACAAATTACCCGTTTGGAAGGACAAGGTAATGGCGGAATGAATATAGAAATGACAAAAGAAACAATTGATGAAATATTATTAAAAAAACCTATAGGATCATTAAATAGTTCAGGAGAACCTATTGTTTTTGGTGATCCCGAATACCCAATTGCATATAATCCCGAATATGAAACAGGAAAAGGTCCGTTAAGAGTTAAAGTTGTTGACCCGTTAAACGTAAAAAAAGGTAACTATACTCTGAAATTTACCGATATTCAACATCCTTATCAGGATAGCGTTGATATTGAGTCAGCAAAATGGATGTTGATTGACAACGAAACTGGTATTACTTATTATTCCGATACCACTATAACAATGAAATATGAACAATTATTACTTGATCTGGGGCTATCAATTGATATTAATCAAATAAACTTCCCGGGTGATACTTTTGCAGTTAATTACGGATTCATTGAATCATCTATTTTATATGAAGACAGCTCAAGAATGTGGCTCAGCGGTATTGAAGATAATAACGTACCTAACAGCCCGCAAAACTGGATACGTTCAGGAACATATTTCAGTGATCAAAATACAGCAGGTAGCGACTGGAATATGCCCAATCGTGCATGGGACCCCTTTGAATTTTACGAAAAAATTGAGGTAGGTAAATGGGCACCATATTGCTTAACTTCAATAGATCAGGCACAAAGTGATGTAGGACCTGCATATAACATTCCTTCAAAAACCATTGACAGGATGGAATACCTCGCAAGTGTTGACATTGTTTTTACACCCGATAAATCCAACTGGACAAGAGCTGCCGTTATTGAAATGTGTTTTGATCCTGTTTTGGCAGAACCTCGTCCCAACGGAGATGATGTTGAAAGGTTTGAATTAAGAGCCGGCCAATCGGTTGATAAAGATGGTAATCCTGCACCTGTAGGAAGCGGACCAAGTGATAATCCTGATGACCCGAATTACATCGGCGAAACAGGTATGGGCTGGTTCCCCGGTTATGCAATTAATTTGGAAACAGGAGAAAGACTTAATATAATGTTTGGTGAAGATTCATGGTTAGTAGGACAAAACGGAAGAGACATGCTTTTTAATCCTACCGAAAGAGATTTAGCAAGACCTGATCTGTTTGATCCAAATATATATAATCTGGTTTCCGGAGAGGTATTATTTGGCGGTAAACATTATGTTTATGTTATGGCACATAATTCATTTACAATTTCAAGTGCCGGTACGGAATTTAAGTTTACAAGTCCGGCTTATGATGATTGTGCTTGGGCACATGAGGTTTTAGACACATTACCATCATCGATTTACAGTTCACTAACATCTTATGTTTACGGACAGGCTATGTATGTTGGACTTCCAATGGCAATTAAAGGTAAGGAATGGCTTTCAAATGAGGCTACAATAAAAATAAGAGTTGCAAAACCATACCAGAGATACTTCTCATTACCTATTGATTCTGCAGCTTTTGATCATCAGAATAATTATTACCCAATGTATTCTTTTAAAACAGAAGGTATATCAACCGAGGTATATAATGCGGAAAAAGCTGAATCCGATTTAGACCTTATTAATGTTGTTCCAAATCCGTATTATGCATATTCAGCTTATGAAAATAATGCTCTGGATAACCGTATAAAATTTACTAATCTGCCCGAAAAATGTACTGTTACAATTTATAATATAAACGGCACAATGATAAGGCAATATACTAAAGACGATCCCTTTACAACTATTGACTGGGATTTGAAAAACTTTGCCGGAGTACCTATTGCAGGTGGCATTTATCTGATACATGTTAAATCAAATGAAGGAGAAAGAATTATTAAATGGTTTGGATCATTACGTCAGGTTGACTTGAATATATTCTAAAATTAAACATATACTAAAAGATTTTAATAACATAAAATAATATAGAGTATGAAAAATTTATATAAATACTTAATTACATTGTTTTTGATAGGTTTGATAGCATTCCCTTCAGACAATCTTTATGCTGGAAATAAAGACAGATCAGGACAGGCAGGAGCTTCAGAATTATTAATCAATCCATGGGCAAGAAGTTCGGGATGGGGTAGTGTTGGTACAGCAAATGTACGTGGTCTTGAAAGCATGTTTTGTAATGTTGCCGGAATTGCCTTTACACAGGGAACAGAGATGATTTTTTCACATACAACCTGGCTTAAAGGCTCAGATGTAAATATCTTTTCATTCGGCTTAACTCAGAAGATCGGTGAAACCGGTGTTATTGGTTTGAGTGTTATGTCCATGAATTTTGGAGATATTGAAATTACAACAGTTGATTTGCCTGAAGGTGGTATAGGTACATTTTCTCCCAATTTATTAAATGTAGGAATTGCCTATGGAAAAGCTTTTTCAAACAGCATTTTTGCAGGTATTAATTTTAAAATTATATCCGAATCAATATCCGACATGAAGGCTCAGGGACTTGCTATTGATGTAGGAATTCAATATGTTACTGGTGAATTGGAGAATATTAAGTTTGGTATAGCACTTAAAAATATCGGACCCAGAATGAAGTTTTCGGGTGACGGACTCTCTTTAAAAACCCCTATTCCAAGTCAAACTACTTCGTTCACTTTGAATCAACGTGCTTCGGAATTTGAATTACCTACAACACTTAATATCGGTGCAGCATACGATTTTATCATTTCAGATGCACATCGACTAACATTAGCAGGTAATTTTCAATCAAATGCATTTACCAAAGACCAGTTTACAGGTGCAATGGAATATAGCTTAAAGGATTATGTGATGCTTAGAGCCGGATATACTTATGAAGAAGGAATCGGTAAACCAGTTGACGACTCCGAATACAGAACCACTGTTTCAAATGGATTTAGTGCAGGATTTACTGTTCAGGTGCCACTTAATAAAGAAAAAGGCTCAAGTTTTGCAGTTGATTATTCATACAGGGCTACAGACAGTTTCAATGGAACACACAGTATAGGCGCAAGAATCAACCTATAAGAATCAGTTCCGCTTTTTATTTTTTTTAAGATTTTATTTTTTAAAAAAAGGACCCTAATCTTAGGGTCTTTTTATCTTTTTATCTAATTACAACAACACTTATAAAAACATGTCGCAAGTAAAATATTATACAGAAGAAGGATTACAAAAGTTAAAGGATGAACTGGAACATCTTATCAAAGTTGAAAGACCGTCAATTTCAAAACAAATAGCAGAAGCAAGAGATAAGGGCGACCTGTCGGAAAATGCTGAATACGACGCTGCAAAAAATGCTCAGGGTTTATTAGAACTGAAAATTGCCAAACTGCAGGAAGTAATTAGAAATGTCAGGGTTATTGACGAATCAAAACTTGATAGCTCAAAAGTTTTAATACTGTCAAATGTAAAAATAAAAAACCTGAAAACAGGAGTAGTGATGACATATACCATTGCTCCGGAAAAAGAAGCAAACATTAAAGAAGGGAAAATATCTGTTAACTCACCTATTGCAAAAGGACTGTTTGGTAAATCTGTTGGTGATAAAGTGGATATTGAAGTTCCTGCCGGTTCAATAAAACTTGAAATTATTGAAATTTCAAGATAATAAAATCATATTTAAATAAAAAGTTATGTCAAGTATATTTTCAAAAATCATAAGCGGCGAAATACCTTCATATAAAATTGCCGAAGAAAAAAACTTTTTTGCTTTCCTAGATATTAATCCTTTAGCAAAAGGACATGCTTTGGTTGTTCCAAAAAAAGAAATTGATTATGTTTTTGATATTGATGATGACCTGTATAAAGGATTATTAATGTTTACAAAGAAAGTAGCTTTAGCTATTGAAAAAAGCGTTAAATGTATAAGAATGGGCATGGTGGTTTACGGACTGGATGTACCTCATGCTCATATTCATCTGATACCGCTTTTAGGAAGCAATGATATTGATTTTAAAAAACCACCCTTGAAATTAACTTCTGAAGAGTTTAAAGAAATTGCTGAAAGGATTAGTGATGAATTTGAGAAAAACAAATAATTCAGAAGCAAAAGATTCAATGTTAATTTAAAATTCAATCTATTCTTTATGACCTTTGGAATTAATAAATCAAGCAATATTCTTGGTAAAAAAATTATATTTCCACAAACCAATAATCATAACATCCAATTCTTCAATTTTTTTTATCTTTACCCGCTTAAAGCATGTATAAGAATCAAAAACTATTTAAAGAAAATAGCACTATCGTAAAACCAAAAATAATTCTTATTCTCGGGATGCATCGTTCAGGAACCTCATTAGTTTCACAAATAATTGCTAAATGGGGAGCATATATGGGAGAAGAGTTAATGAAAGCAAATGAGTTTAATGAAGATGGTTATTGGGAGAATAAACATTTGCAGGAGATAAATGAAAGCATCTTAGAAAGTTCCGGTGGAGCCTGGTTCTCACCTCCTGACCATATTGATATTGATAAATTAGTAACTGAATTTGGACATATAGCCTATCAGCTTGTTGATGAGATGGATAGAAAAAATAAAGTTTGGTGTTGGAAAGAACCAAGAATGGTTGTTTTACTTGATTTTTGGAAAAGAATATTGGAAGGGAGAAATATCACTTATATAATTTCTTATCGCCATCCTAAAGCCGTAGCTGAATCGTTGTTAAGACGTGATAACATGCCAAAATCAATTTCTCTGCTTTTGTGGGAGTATTCAATCAAGGAGATTATACGTCAAGTTAATAAATCCGATAGATATTTGTTTGTTGAGTATGAAAGCCTTATAAGTGATCCGGATTATGAATGCCGCAAGATATTTGAATATCTGAATAGCGTTTATAACATATCTAAGGATAACAAGATTTTTAATGAAATGAAGCTTGCAGTAAAACCTGAATATATGAATTCGGATATTCAGCATAGTTCATATATCATGAGTCCTTTTCAGGAAGATCTATATAAAATACTTAAGAAAGAGAATTTAAATATCATAGCAAAAAATAATCGTACTTGGTTCTGGAAGGATTATCTGGAAATTTATAGAAACTTTAGGGTGTTTGCAGACGCAAATAGGTATTATGCACAACTTTCTATAGCTACAGGTGATAAATCGTTTAATGAGAATAATTTCTTAAGAGTTGATGTAACTGGGAATCCTGATAAAGTAGTATTTAATGTGAATCACTTTGAACATATTAAAGCTTTTAGGTTTGATCCACTTAATAATTATGTTCAGGTGAAAATTTCTAATATTAGATTGTTTACAAATGGACAACAGGTATCCAGCAGTAAATCATTTACATCTAATGCAATAAGTGAAGACAAAAACATATTACTTTTCGACAACCATGATCCGCAGGTATATTTTGACATAAATATTCCCGAGAAGACAAAAATTGATCAAGTAGTTATTTCCATTAAATACATTACAAAAGGACCTGATACAATACCAATAATACTAGAACAAAAAAATCAAACTTTAAGTGAATTTATCAGAACATTACAACTTAAAACAGAAGAGTTAGATGAAAAGAACAGTTTAATTGCATTATTTCAAAATAAAATACAAATAAAAGAACAACTTATAAGAGAAGATCAAGAAACAATACAGTTGCAACAACAACAGATAGAAAATCATACCAATGAAATATTAGCCTATAAGAACAGTGTTTCATACAAGTCATTACAACTACTTAATGACTTTTTTTTAATTTTTTATCCCAAGCGTTTCATTCGAAAGCTATTGGAAGTCCAAGCCACAAAGCGTAATCTCAAGATAATTGAAAAAAGCAACATGAACCCATTGGTTCATAATATTTTATATGGTAAAAAGGAAGGCCGGGAAATATTACCAAAAAAACTCCAAACAACTGGCCCTGTTGCTGAAGCTATTGAAATTAAAGTGAATGGCAAAAAGGCAGATGAGGGGACATTTAAACCTCCAAGGGAAAAATTCAACCAAACAAAATCAAAACAAGAATCAGAAATTCAAATAATTCGTAATCACAAACTCTTTGATGAGAAATATTATTTAACTACTTATCTGGATGTAAAAAAAGCCGGTATGGATCCTGTTGTTCATTATTATTATAATGGCTGGAAGGAAGGCCGGAATCCATGCCCACATTTTGAGACTCAATTTTACTTAGATAGTTACAAGGATGTTATGGAATCTAACATCAATCCACTGTTTCATTATATTCAATATGGCATAAAGGAAAACAGAGTTTGTGAATATGTATATGAACCTGATAAAGAATATGAGGATACTTTTGAATCAGCTTCATCAACAGAACGAGATTTGAGAGATCCCATTGTAAAATTACTTGCTTTTTACTTGCCTCAGTTTCATCCAATTCCAGAAAATGATAAATGGTGGGGAAAAGGTTTTACAGAGTGGTCAAATGTGACAGAATCAGTGCCTCAATTTGAAGGTCATTATCAACCTCGAAGGCCTTTAGATTTGGGATATTATGATTTGCGTGTTCCCGAAACTATGAAAAAGCAAATTGAAATGGCCAAAAATTTTGGAATTTATGGCTTTTGTTTCTATTACTATTGGTTTGATGGGAAACGTTTACTAGAAAAACCTCTTGACATATTTTTAAAACATAAAGAATGGGATTTCAACTTTTGTATATGTTGGGCAAACGAAAATTGGACAAAAAGATAGGATGGGATGGATCAAGAAGTATTGATAGTGCAAAAACATTCAGATGAAGATGATTTAGCTTTTATTCAGGGTGTATTAAAATATATAGTGGACAAAAGGTATATTAGGATTAAAAATAAACCATTGCTTGTTATTTATCGTCCTAATCTATTCACAAATATTAAGAAGACAGTTAATGTATGGAGAAATTATTGTAGGGAGATTGGTATTGGAGAAATTTACTTGGCACTTGTTCAAAATATTCATCAATTAGATCCCAGAGATTATGGATTTGATGGTGCAATTGAATTTCATCCTAATTGTATAATACCAGAGGAGATTCCTGTTAAGGATATTAACAAAAACTTTAAAGGTAAAGTATTTGACGCTAAACAAACAATAAAAAAATCAATTCAGGCAAAAAAAACTGAATATGATTGGTTTAGAGGTGTTATGACAAACTGGGACAATACTCCCCGAAGAAAAAACAAAGGCCATATCTATCTTAGAAATGATCCAAAGACTTTTAAACAATGGCTCGAATATGTATTTAACTTTACAGTAAAAAACAATACTAAGGAAAAACGATATGTTTTTGTGAATGCCTGGAATGAGTGGGCAGAAGGAACTTGTCTGGAACCCGATCGTAAGTATGGTTTTGCTTATCTTAATGCAACAGCAAGAGCTTTAGATAACATTAAATCAAAACAACCCAAAATCAAATCACAAGGTAAAATATTATTTATTTCTCATGACGCCTGTCATGCCGGCGCCCAAATTGTGTTATACAATATAGTAAAATGGTTTAAGAAGTATACTGCATTTGATATAAAAATAGTATGTATTGAAGGAGGTCCATTATTAGATAAATTCAAAGCAATTGGAGATACAATTGTGTTTAATGATTTGAAAGAAAAATATAAAACAGAGAGAAAAATATATAAAAAAATTATAGAATTTTGCAAGAGTAAGCCAGAACTAATTTATGGCAACTCAGTTGCCTCTGGAAGAATATATAGAATACTGAATAAAATTGGAGTTCCGATTATTACACATGTACATGAATTGCAAAATAGTATTGAAGTTTATGCCTCTGATTGTATCCATGATGTAAATAAATATACTTCTCATTATATTGCATGCTCAAAAGCTGTTGCGGAAAATTTAAAAGTGAATCACGGTGTATCAGATGAGAAAATTGACAATATTTATGCATTTATTGATGGAGGCTTATTTGAAGATAATCATCCCAATTCACTTCCTCCAATTGAACATGAAACAACATCTCAAACAGGCATCCTACATCAAGACGGCACTTTATCAATGGCAAGATATCATCCCGGCACAGCCACAACTGAATTTTTTATATGTTTAGGAGTCCAACCAGAACTTGACTATGGAGGTAAAAGAAATCCTGATGGTCAGGGTTTTGCTGCTTTCGGGAAGGTTGTTTCAGGTATGGATGTTGTAAAAAAAATTCATAAACTTAAAGTTGATGGTCAATACTTAGATCCCAGAATAGTAATCCTTGATATTGTTCTTTTGGAGTAGGGAAATATTCGAGCTCATTAATTTATCTTTCAAATATTTTCTAACTTTTAAGTTTTTTAATATATTTCTCAATTTTTATAGAATCATATTTGTTTTTTAACCAAAGAATATGACTGAACTAACATTTTTTCATAAGCTTATTATCTTTTGGTTTATTCTTGCATGTATCAGTTTTCCTGTCTTATTTTTTATTCAGGCATCTTATGGACGTTATATAAGGAAAAAACTAAGTTGCTCCATGCCGGGAAAATGGGGCTGGGTTATTATGGAATTGCCTTTGAATATTATTTTTTTAGGCATTACTTTTAATCTTGTTAACGGATACATTAATGGCCGTTATCTTTTTGAATTCTCGGGTGGTTATTCTGAAAAATGGATGACAAGCTGGCAATTTCTGACAGGGACAGGATTATTTATATTTGGATATATTATCAACAGGAATGCGGATTGGATTCTGCATAAATTGCGTAATCCTGAAGAATCGGTTTACAAAGTTCCTTATGGCGGATTGTACAAATGGATTTCATGTCCTAATTATCTTGGCGAAATTTTGCTATGGTCTGGCTGGGCAATTGCTTCATGGTCATTACCCGGCTTGACGTTTGCTGTTTGGACTGTTGCTAATTTAGCACCACGTGCCTGGGCATATCACAAATGGTATAAAACAAATTTTGATAATTATCCAACGGAACGAAAAGCACTGATACCTTTTATATAGTAAGCCATATAATTTCCTAACGTTCAGGGTTTTAACATGATTAATTACTTTATTTATTTACAGTAACCTTTTCTGTTAATATTTTTTCACCAAGCGATAATTTTACTAAATATATCCCAT
>CAZREZ010000012.1:0-18373 GCA_964599115.1 uncultured Bacteroidales bacterium | reverse complement strand
GAATAAATTGACATTGTTGTTTGCATAACCTAATTGACCACCTCCGTTGTGTCCCCAGACAGAATCGCCTAATGATTCTGTTGGGTCTCCTACCACCATATAGCTATATAAGTTATAATCTCTATCGAATGCGATGCAACAAGCAGAAACACCGGGTATGTGAAGTGTTTCCATTTTTTCACGAATAAGTTCATGTGGTGGATACATTGTTTGATTGTAAGCAATGTTTGCCATTAAAAGGCAAATTGTAATTAAAAAAATAATTTTTTTTTTAATAATTTTTTTTAAATAATAATGTAAATATATATTACTAAAAAGGCGAAAATGAAAGAGATTAATAAACGTCGGGATTGAGTTAATAAACGCTTGGATTAATTTAGTGAACGCAGAAGTTTAAGGTTGTTTTTTTTAAGTTTTTTGCAATTTAAGTAAACAGCCTGTTTACAAATATTTACTTTAGTTTATTATAAATTTGAATATTATTTAGAATCTGTTTTTATTGTTTATTTGACATATTATACGGATATTTGCTGCTTAATAATATGTTATGTTATCTGAAACAAAAGAAGGATTAGTTCTATGTTATTTTTCACCACAATTTTAAGTAGTATGATCTTTGCAGCTCTAAATCTGTTTTCTAACGATTTCTTGAGCAACAGCAAAAAAGACTGGGAAAACCAACAGGTTTTTGGCATTAACAAAGAAAAGCCACATGCCTTTTTTATTCCCTATAAGGATATCGAATCTGCGAAGACGCATGATGCTGCAAAATCTGAATATTACAAATCACTGAACGGCAAATGGAAATTCAAATTAGTCAATACGGTGGAGAAAACAACAAATAATTTTGCAGATAATGAATTTAATGATAAGAATTGGAATGAAATCAAAGTGCCATCGAATTGGCAATGTGAAGGGTACGATTATCCAATTTATATAAATATCAAATATCCTTTCGGGGCGGCCAACCCTCCATTTATTCCTGATGATTATAACCCTACCGGATTATACCGAACGACTTTTTCTGTCCCGGAGGAATGGGAAAATTATCTTGTCTTTGTTCATTTCGGAGCCGTGAAGTCCGCCTTCTATTTGTGGATTAACGGTAAAATGGTTGGCTACAGCCAGGGAAGTAAAACACCGGCTGAGTTTGACATTACGAAATTTCTTAAAAAGGGAAAGAACCTGCTAGCGGCAAAAGTCATTCGCTGGAGCGATGGCAGCTATTTAGAGGATCAGGATTTCTGGCGGTTGAGTGGAATCGAAAGAGATGTTTTCATTTTGGCCACACCTAAAATCAGGGTGAGGGATTTCACTATCAAAGCCGATCTCGATACAACCTTTAACAAAGGGCTATTAAACATAACCGTTGATTTGGCCAACACAATTTCTGAAAACAAAGATTTATCTGTAGTTTGCCGAATAACCGATCATGGCAAAATCGTATTCGAAGACAAGATAAAAGTCTCATTAATTGAAAGTGTGTCTTTTAAAACAACTATTCCAAGTGTGCGACAGTGGAGTGCTGAATCTCCGGAACTATACGGACTTGAAATTGAGTTGAAAGACGAAACCAGTGTTTTGCAGGCAATCCATGAGCATTTCGGTTTTAGAAATGTGCAAATCGCTAACGGTCGTTTGTTAATCAATGGAAAGGCCGTTATTTTAAGAGGTGTGAACCTGCATGAACACCATGAAACGAATGGTCATGTTGTGGATGTTGAAACCCGGGTCAAGGACATCAAGCTAATGAAACAGAACAATATAAATGCTGTCCGTAATTCTCATTATCCGCAAGATCACATCTGGTACGAGCTATGTGACAAATATGGCTTGTACGTTATTGATGAAGCGAATATCGAATCACACGGAATGGGTTACCGTAGAGATCGAACCCTGGCTAATAATCTAAAGTGGCTTGAGGCGCACATTGATCGCATCAAAAGCATGGTGGAATTGAATAAAAATCGTCCTTGTGTTATCATCTGGTCGCTTGGCAACGAAGCTGGAAACGGTTATAACATGTACCAGGCTTATCACTGGATCAAAGAGAATGATCCAACACGTCCGGTTCAGTACGAAAGAGCAGGGTTGGAATTTAATACGGATATTTATTGTCCGATGTATGAAAAAATGGAACATCTGGAAAGTTATGCCCGAAATTCCCCGGATTGACCACTTATACAATGTGAATACTCTCATGCCATGGGAAATAGCCTGGGAAATCTCCAGGATTATTGGGATTTGATATACAAATACGACAACCTTCAAGGTGGATTTGTCTGGGATTGGGTAGACCAAGGTCTGGTAAAATACGATGAGAAAGGCACAAAGTTCTGGTCTTATGGTGGTGATTATGGCCCTGAAGATGTTCCGTCAGATGGCAACTTTTGCATGAATGGACTCGTCAATCCGGATAGGACTCCACATCCATCTTTATTCGAACTCAAAAAAGTCTATCAACCTGTCTATTTTAAAGATGTAGACCTCGCAACAGGAAAGATTGAAATCATCAACCATTATACTTTTACAAACCTTGAACTTCTCGACTTTTATTGGATTCTTGAGGGTAATGGTGCCTTGATTAAGAAAATAAATAAGTCTCAGTTTAAGGGTGTACCGGGTGGTAGTTCAACAGTTGTAACGCTGACACTGCCCAAGCTAAATGTTGAACCTAACACCGAATATTTCATAACGTTGTTTGCTAAAACCAGAAAAGCCACCGGGTTAATACCAGCAGGGCATGTTGTTGCGTATGAGCAATTTAAGCTGCCCGTTTACAACGATGTTCCTGTTGTTTATTCCACAAAAGGAACTCTAAATATGGATAATTCGGACAGAGATATTACAATTTCCGGAAATAACTTTTCTCTGAAAATCGATAAGAAATCTGGATGGATTTCTTCATATAAAATTCACGGGAAGGAAATGCTGTTAATGGCATTGCAACCCGATTTCTGGCGTGCTCCAACCGATAACGATTTTGGGAACGGTATGCCTGAAAGATGTGCGGTATGGAAAGATCTCCATACAGAATTTGATGTAAAACGAGTGGATGTATGGCAGCCTGTTCCCGGGAAAGTCACGGTAACGGTTGATTTCGATATTAAACGTATAAAGTCTGTCGCTAACATAAGTTATACCATCTATACAGACGGCACCGTGGCAATTGCAAGCACGTTCAATTTACGAAAACCCGACCTGCCAGAGATACCGCGAATTGGTTTTTGTATCAGGCTGCCTGAAGCATATTCAGATTTTGTCTATTTCGGACGCGGACCGCAAGAAAACTATATAGATCGGAAGACATCTGCGCTTGTTGGTCTTTACAAATCAAAGGCCAAAGACCAATATTACCCCTATAACCGACCTCAGGAAAACGGGTATAAAACCGATGTTCGTTGGGCGCTGCTGAAGAACGGTAAAGGCATGGGATTAAAAGTTGTAGGAGAGCCATTATTCGGAACAAGTGCTATGCCTTATACTCGCGAAGATTTTGACCCGGGAGAGAGAAAGACCCAACGCCATACCATTGATGTTAACACCAGAGATTTTATCGAATGGCATATTGATCTGAAACAGATGGGTGTGGGCGGTGATAACAGTTGGGGAGCAAAACCCCACGACGAATACATGATATTTCCCGGGATTTATAATTTTAATTTTACAATTCAACAAGTTGGCATAGGGGATTAACAAATCATCAATTCAGGGAAAATTGATACTTAGAATTTAGGATAAGTAATCTCAATTGAAAATATACCGACACTGTTTATCTTAACTTTTCAATCTCTATCTATCAGACATTATTGCTTTTAGCATGGTTTTTTCTGAATTTGTTTGTAGCCCTGTGCTACGCTATGTATTATTAATCTGGGTTTTATTTGTTATCTTTGCGCCTCTACGTTTAGAATATTTGTTTGATTGAACGCAGAGACATAGAGATATTATTTAATTCTTTTTATAAGTTCATTTATTACCCTAATACTACCATTTGAATTTTTTAAAAAACAATAAATCACCGAAATATCAGTTTATTATTTTCAGACAGAATCATTAATTATAATATAAAAAAATTTTATTAGAATGAGAATTTTGAAAAAATATTTATTCGCTTTAATATTGGTTTTATTCTTCAGTAATTCCTATTCACAAGGGATTGGTATCGGACAATGGAGAGATCAACTTCCGTACAACAAATGTATCAACGTTGCCGAAGCCGGAGATATAATTTACTGTGCCACACCTTACAGCCTGTTTTATTACAATAAAGATGACAACAGTATAGAAAGATTAAATAAAATTAACGGATTATCCGACATAGACGTAAGTTCAATAAAATATAATAACGACTACAAAACATTTGTAATAGCTTATAGTAATGCCAATATTGACCTGATAAAAAATAATACTATTATTAATATTTCAGATATTAAAAGAAAACAAATGCTGGTTAAAAAAACAATTAATAATATTATGTTTATTGATAATCTGGCATATCTTTCATGTGGATTTGGAATAGTTGTTCTTGATATTGAAAAGGAAGAAATTCATGACACTTATTATATCGGCCCTGACGGTACTTATATTGATGTTCTGGATATGACTTTTAATGATACTTCGTTTTTTGCAGCAACAGAAAGCGGAATTTATGAAGCTTCAATTAATAATCCTAATTTGGCAAATTTTGCAGCATGGACAAAACTAAATTCAGTCCCGTTACCTAATGCCAAATATAGTCTGATACAATTTTTTAGCGGCAAAGTTCTTGCCAATTATTCAAGTGCAATTTATAATGGTGATACTATTTATGTTTATGATGGGAGTTCATGGACATATTTTGATTCTACACAAATTTCTAATACACACAGTATATCTTCATTGTATAATCAATTGATAATTACAAATAATGGGAGCGTTGACATATTTGATGCTGATTTTAACAAAACAATTCATGTTTATTATCCTGGCGAGATTGTTTTATCGCCTTTATATGCAATTATTGACAGAGATGGGATAATATGGTCGGCTGACAGATTAAAAGGATTGATAAAAATAACAGGTGAATGGGAAGGGGAAAAGATATTACTTAACGGACCGGTTTCAAAGAATGTATTTGCAATGAATGTTTCCGGAAATGATTTATGGGCAGTTCCCGGTGGTTATAAAAGCAGTTGGGCGCCTACATATTTTAATGGCTATATATATTCATTTATTGAAAATAATTGGTTTTCATATTATGATGAAAATACACCTGCTTTTGATTCAATCAATGATGTTGTTTGTGTAACCATAAATCCCTGGAACCCTAAAAATGTATATGCAGGGACATGGCAAACCGGATTACTTGAATTTAATAATAGTGAACTAGTAAATATTTATACAGATGAAAACAGCACATTGCAAAGATGGGAGTCTGACCCCGAAAAAATTCTTGTAGGAGGAGTTCGTTTTGATGATAATGGTAACTTATGGGTTGCTAATTCAGGGGCTAACAATATATTATCCGTAAAAACCAACGAAGGAATATGGAAATCATTTAATTTAGGATCATCTGCAAGCGGCGTTGATATTAGTAAAATGATTATAGATTCATATAATCAAAAATGGATATTAAAAAGAAAAACTTCCGACAGTAAATATTTTATTTACGTATTCAGTGATAACAACACTATTTCCAATACTATGGATGATGAAGTACAAATGATGAGTGGTGAAGTTGGTGAAGGTAATATTCCGGGTAATATGGTTTTCAGCATAGCCCAGGACCTTGACCGTGAGGTTTGGATTGGAACAGATGAAGGTATTGCAGTATTTTATTCTCCGGAAAATATTTTTTCGGGAAGTAATTTTGATGCTCAACGAATACTTGTTCAACAAGATGGATACTGGCAATATCTTCTTGAAACAGAAACTGTCACAGCTATTGCAATTGATGGCTCAAATAAAAAATGGATAGGAACAGATAATGCCGGAGTATTTCTTTTGTCGGATGATGGTACTGAACAAATTCATCATTTTACCGAAGAAAACAGCCCATTGTTTTCCAATTCTATTTCAAGTGTAGTTATTAATGATGACGGTGAAGTGTTTTTCGGGACAGCAAACGGTATAATTTCATTTAAGGGAACTGCCACTCCGGGTGGTGTAACTTATGATGATGTTTATGCTTACCCGAATCCTGTGAGAGAAGGTTATACCGGAACTATTGCAATTAAGGGTCTTGTGAAAGATGCTGACGTAAAAATTACCGACATCAGCGGAACTATCATTTACGAAACAAAAGCCGAAGGCGGTCAGGCTGTTTGGGATGGCAGAAATTTTGATGGAAGAAGAGCACGTACAGGTGTTTATCTCGTTTTTGTGAGTAATGAAGATGGCTCTGAAACAATTGTTACTAAAATATTGTTTATAAATTAGTGTTTGCAAGAAAACGTCAATAACTTCGTTACGCTAGTATTTAAAACCAGTCACTTACAAAAGTAAACTCCTGATTTTTAATATTTATTTAAACTTTCGAATTTTATAGACAGACTAATAGTATTATGTTGTTCAAAACCAAAGGCATTGTTTTTCACCAGGTAAAATACTCCGAAAGCAGTGTTATTGCTAAAATATATACCGAACTTTTTGGCATCCAATCTTATCTTATAAAAGGCGTAAGAAATAAAAAATCAAAGATCAAGTCGGCGCTTTTGCAGCACCTTTCATTAGTTGACCTTGTGGTTTATCACAAAGAAAAAAGTAATATTCAGTATATTAAAGAAGTAAGAAGTGCATACCAGTTTACTTCCATACCTTTTGATATTAGGAAAAGTTCAATAGCTGTTTTTATCAATGAAGTTCTTTATAAATCAATCTATGAAGAAGAAGCCAATAAAAACTTATTTGATTATCTTTTCAATTCTATTAAATTATTGGACACGACAACCAAAAGGTTTGTTGATTTTCATTTGCTATTTACTATCGGGTTAATGAAATACTTAGGATTTTTCCCGAGAGGAAATTTTTCAGATAAAAAAACAGTTTTTGATTTGCAGGAAGGTTTTTTTCAAAATGCAATTCCAAATCATTC
The DNA here is from genome assembly GCA_964599115.1 of uncultured Bacteroidales bacterium. Lineage (GTDB taxonomy): Bacteria > Bacteroidota > Bacteroidia > Bacteroidales > JADFUO01 > JADFUO01. Next base: position 11,298 of record CAZREZ010000012.1, on the reverse strand, counting down.
AAATTATTTAAAAAACCCATTAAGTGAAATATTTTACAATTTGTTAAATACACAAATAGAAGACATGGACTCGGTTAAAATATCAAATTCTCAGCGTAATGAATTGTTGAATAAAATCATTGAATATTATAAGTTACATCTTCCAACATTCGGAGATATTAAATCACCTGATATTTTGAAAGAGGTATTAAGTTGATCTTTATTCCTATAGTCAATAAGATGCAAAAAAGGCATTTGGATTTTCCAGGTTAAAACAATTTATCAAAATTTTTCCTGAGCTTATTCTTTACTTCACTGATATTTTGTTTTTCTCCAAGCTCCTTTTCCATTGAAGTAACAGCCTTATCAGTAAATCCACATGGGTTTATTAAATCATAATATTTTAAATTTGTATTAACATTAAAAGCAAAGCCGTGCATTGTTATCCACCTGCTTATTCTTACACCGATTGAACAAATTTTCCTTGTTTTATTATTATCCTCAGAATCAAGCCAAACACCGGTTGCTCCTTTTAATCGTTCTGCTTTTATGTTATATTCATTTAACGTGAGTATAATAACTTCTTCAAGTTTATAAATGTATTCTCTGATATTTATAGAGAATTTTTCAAGATCAAGTATAGGGTAACCGACAATTTGCCCTGGCCCGTGAAAAGTAATATCTCCTCCCCTGTTGATTTTATAGTATGAAATATTTTCTTTATCCAGAGTTTTTTTATTGGTGAGTAAATTATTTTCCGAACCGCTTTTACCGAGCGTGAAAACAGGAGGGTGTTCGCAAAAAAGCAAGTAATTTTTTGTTTCTTTTTTTTGTGATAAAGCAAGACAAATATTATTTTTTTTTATATCAACATTTTTGTTGAATAAAATTTCCTGATAATCCCATGCTTTTTTGTAGTCAATTAATCCAAGATCTTTAAAAATTATCATTTTGATTTTTTTAATATACATGTTTTTCAGCATGATAAGATGACCTGACCAAAGGGCTGCTTTCGACAAATTTAAACCCTTTTTGTAAACCGGTTTGTTTATATTTTTCAAATGTTTCGGGAGTAACAAATTCATAAACCGGCAAATGATTAGCAGTTGGTTGCAAATATTGTCCGATCGTAAAAATTTTACAGCCGGCTTTTAACAGGTCATCCATTGTTTGATATACTTCATTTTCTGTTTCACCAAGCCCTGCCATAATACCTGATTTAGATTTAATCCCCGAATTTGAAATAAATTTTATTACCTCAAGGCTTCTTCTGTAGTTTGCAACACTTCTTACTTCAGGAGTAATTCTTTCAATAGTTTCAAGATTATGAGAAATTACTTCCGGTGCAGCATTAATAACTTTTTTGATGTTATCAGGTTTCCCTTGAAAATCAGGGATAAGGGCTTCAATAGTTGTATCCGGATTAACTTTTTTAATTGCTTTAATGGTTTCTGCCCAAATTTCTGAGCCTTCGTCCGGCAGGTCATCCCTGTCAACGGAAGTTAAAACACAATGTTTTAATTTCATTAATTTAACAGATTCTGCAACTCGCTTGGGTTCATCCCAATCTGCAGATTCAGGCTTTCCGGTTTTAACAGCACAAAATTTACATGAACGTGTGCAAATATCTCCAAGTATCATCAGTGTTGCAGTTCCGAGCCCCCAGCATTCATGTATGTTCGGACAATTACCACTTGTGCAAATTGTATGAAGTTTGTGCTTGCTTACAATTTCTTTTACATGTATATAACTTTTGCCTTGTGGTATTCTGGTTTTAAGCCAATCGGGTTTTTGTCGCTTGCTTTGAGCATTCTTGATTTTTGTCATTATTTTATAATCATTGTTTTGATATTAAAGAACCGGGTTGTTTATAAAAAGTAAAACTAAATTTTAAAAAGTTCTATCTTTGCAAAAATAATTAAATTATGAGTTTAGAATTAAGCGAACAGGAAATTATCAGAAGAAATTCGTTAAAGGAACTGTATAGATTAGGAATTAATCCTTATCCCCCTGAAACAGTTGAAGTAAACATAACTGCAAGGGAAATACACAATAATTTTCCAAATGATAATTCTCTTTATCGGGATATAAGTATTGCCGGAAGGATTATGAGCCGCAGGATAATGGGAGCTGCATCTTTTGCGGAAATTCAGGATGCAACCGGAAGAATTCAATTATATTTTAAAAGAGACGAAATATGCCCCGGTGAGGATAAAACGTTTTACAATATCGTTTTTAAACGGCTTTTGGATATTGGAGATATTATAGGCGTTAATGGTTATGTGTTCATTACAAAAATGGGTGAAATCACAATTAATGTTAAGGAGTTTAAAATTTTGAGCAAATCGTTAAAACCTTTGCCTGTTGTAAAAGAAAAAGAAGACAAAATCTGGGATGCTTTTACCGATCCTGAACAACGGTACAGACAAAGATACCTTGATCTTATAGTTAATCCGGATGTTAAAAATACATTTAAAAAAAGGACGGAATTGATAAATTCAATGCGTTCGTTTTTGAATTCAAAAAATTATCTTGAAGTTGAAACTCCTGTTTTACAACCTCTTTATGGCGGAGCCGCTGCACGTCCTTTTAAAACCCACCATAATGCACTTGATATTACTTTGTATTTGAGAATTGCAAACGAGTTGTATTTAAAACGTTTAATTGTTGGCGGATACGAAGGTGTTTTTGAGTTTGCAAAAGATTTCAGGAATGAAGGGATGAGCCGTTTTCATAACCCGGAGTTTACTCAATTAGAGTTATATGTTGCATACAAGGATTATGAATGGATGATGGATTTGGTAGAGGAGATGATTGAAAAAATTGCTGTAGACCTGCATGGAACAACCAAAATTAAAGTCGGTAAACATACTATTGATTTTAAAAGACCATGGAAACGCTTTACAATGTATGAAGTTATAAAACATTACACCGGGATTGATATTTCAAATTTGGATGAGAAGGAATTAGTTGAAGTAGCAAAAAAACATGGAGTAGAGGTGGATGAAACAATGGGTAAGGGAAAATTAATTGATGAGATTTTTGGTGCTGCCTGTGAACCCAATCTTATACAACCAACTTATATTACAGATTATCCTATAGAGATGTCGCCTCTGGCAAAAAAGCACAGAAGCAAAAAAGGATTGGCTGAGCGTTTTGAGGCTATATGCAATGGAAAAGAGATATGTAATGCTTTTACCGAATTAAACGACCCGCTGGATCAGCGTAAGCGTTTTGAGTCGCAGCTTGAATTAGGCAAGCGTGGCGACAAAGAATCTATGGCGCTTGATGAAGATTTTTTAAAATCATTGGAGTTCGGTATGCCGCCCACAGCTGGTTTGGGTATTGGCATTGACCGTCTTGCAATGATTATGACCGATTCTCATTCAATACAGGATATATTATTTTTCCCACAAATGCGTCCGGTAAAAAAGCCGGTTATGGCAAGTGATAAAGATTTCACTGAATTAGGCGTTCCTGCCGAGTGGGTGCCTGTTATCCGGAAAGCAGAATTTTCTACCATTGAAGAATTTAAACAAGCCAATCCGAATAAACTGATGAATGACCTGGGTGGCTTGCGAAAGAAAATGAAACTGGATATTCCTGCCCTGAAAATTGAGGAAGTTAAAAGGTGGTTATTATAATTGAATTTAAAAACATTATAGTAAAAAATATTGAAAAAAAGTTTTTCTCTTTTTATAGTATATTTATATATTTGCAGACTAAAAAATAATAATCTATTAACTAATAAATAAATAATTATGAACAAAGTAAAAGTAATTTTAAGTGTGTTATTTTTAAATTTCACAGTTTTTCTTTTTGCTCAGACGATCAACGAGGCAGGCGAAGCATTTAATAATGGTATTCAAAACAAAAAAGATAAAAATTATGAATTGGCAATCAAATCATACAATAAGTGTATTGATATTTGTAAAACGATTGGTGCTGAAGGAGACGAACTTAAAGCAAATGCAGAAAAACAACTTACAAATGCATATTATTATTCGGGAACAAATTTTTACAAAAGCAAAAAATATGACGAAGCAATAAGGGATTTTAAAAAAACCATTGAAATAGCTGAAAAAACAAATAACCCGGAAATGGTTGACAAAGCAAATGATAACCTTGCTAAAGTTTACACGCTAAAAGGAAATGCTTTTTACAAAAAGAAAGATTACGAAAGAGCAATAACGAATTATGATAAAGCATTATACTACAATCCAAAGTACTTTAAAGCATACTACGGAAAGGGATTGGTTTATAAAAAACTTGAAGACACTGAAAATTTCAAAATAGCAATGGATAAGGTTATAGAACTTGCTCCTGCTGATGATAAAACCGCAGCTAAAGCCAAATCAATATCCAGGAAGTTTTATATCACACTTGCAGGAAAAGACCTTCAGAATGGAGATAATTCTGCTGCATTGAATTTATTAAACATTTCACTTGAATACGGAACAACCGACCCGCAGGCATATTACTTTTATGCTATTATTTACAACAACACATCAAAATGGGACAAGGCAATTGAATCTGCACAAAAATCTCTTGAATATGAAAAAGAGAGCAAGGTAAATATTTATTTTGAATTGGGAAAAGCTTATGAAGGTGCAGGAAATAAAGAGGCTGCCTGTGATGCTTACAAAAAAGTTACAACAGGACCAAATGTTGAAGTAGCAAAACATAAAATAACACAGGAACTTAAATGTAAATAGTGTTCGCCTATAAAGTATGTGCTTTTTTTATTTCAGAATATCGATTAACTTCTTCTGATTTACGAAGTTATTGATAATCTAAAATCGTTAATCCTTGTTCATTTTATTTGAATTCAGCTGACATTATAGACAGACACTTAGGCTGATATACATAAATATTATTTATCATGGACAGTAAGCTCACTAAAAGAGACAAGACTATAATCTGGATTATTACAATAATTCTTACCATCCTGTTGTCTCTCTGGGTTATATGAAAATCAGTATATAAGGATTTTTTCGGCATGAACAAAATTACTGTTTGAAAATTTTATGAAATACATGCCACTGGGATAATCCGACAGGTTAAGAATTTTTATATAATCAGGGGAATTACAATTAATAAGCTTTTCTTTATAGATAACTTTACCATGAATATTTATTATGTTTAAATCAATTGCTTTTTCCTTTCCGTTGATTTGAATAAACAGTTGCCCGCTTGTTGGATTGGGAAATAGTCTTATTATTAATTTTTCTTCAATTTCATCTATTCCAGGATTACAAATAATAATATTCAAATTAATAGAATCCAAACCTGCACAGCCGTTTTTGGTAACAATCACAGAAAATGTTACAATACCTTCACCGTAATCATCGGGATTAATTGTTATTGATTGCCATGTATTGCCATTTGACCATAAGTAAGTATCAAATCCATCTCCTGCAGGTAATAGGAATAATTCATTATTACAGATTGTTGTGTCGTTTCCAAGGTTAACAACCGGTGTAGAATAAACAATAGCAAGGTTGGTATCATAACTGACACAGCCGAACTCATTGGTATAACTATATATAATGTACTGATGACCTGCTCCTGCCGAATCAGGATAAAAAATGCTATCTGTTATTCCCGGCCCTATGAATTCACCGCCGGGAGGCTCACCTGTTAAGATACTGCTCTCGGAGTTTTCACAATATGCAGGTAACAAACCCGTGAAACTTGCTTCAGAATAAGGATTTACAGTTATCAAAATACTGTCTTCAGCATAACAACCATAATTATTTATTACTGATACAAAATATCTTGTTGAATCGGTCGGATAAACAGTAATACTTTGTGTAGTATCACCCGTACTCCACAAGTAAGAGCCTTCATAGTTAACAGTAAGGGTAATAGAATCAGACTGACAAATTGATGTGTCATTTCCGAGTGCATCTATGGGTCCGGGTATTACATTAACCCTTACGCTGTCGCTGGCCGAACACCCATAATTATTTATTACCGTTATATAATACATAGTAGTATCCATGGGGCTAACTATAATACTTTGGGTTGTATCTCCTGTGCTCCAAAAGTAAGAACCTTCAGCAAAGACAATTAACATAACACTGTTTAATTGACAAATGGTTCTGTCATTACCAAGTTCGGCATTTGGTGTTGGTTTTACATTAACAGTAATGCTGTCAGTTGAAGAACAATCAAAATCATTTGTAACAGTAGCAAAATACTTTGTTGTATCTGGTGGACTAACTGTAATGCTTTGAGTTGTATCGCCGGTACTCCACAAGTAAGAACCATCACCAATAACAGTTAAAGTAACGCTATCAAATTTACAGATTGCTGTATCATTTCCAAGTTCTGCTGTTGGCGATGGTTTAACACTAATAGTAATGCTATCCATGGCAAAACAACCAAAGTTATTTGTTGCAATAACAGAATATTCGGTTGTATCTGACGGACAAACTATAATGCTTTGGGTTGTGTCGCCGGTACTCCATAAATATGAGCCCTCACTGTCGACTGTTAAGGTTATACAATAAAACTGACATATTGTTGTGTCATTTCCAAGATTAACTATTGGTGTAGGCATTACATTAACAGTTACACTGTCAGTAGCAGAACAATTATAAGTATTTGTAACTGTTACTGAATAGATAGTAGTATCCAGTGGACAAACTGTAATACTTGCAGTTGTATCGCCGGTATTCCAAAAGTAAGTTCCATCACCGGAAGCATATAAAGTTGCACAATCATACATGCAAATTGTAGTATCGTTTCCTGCATTGGCATTTGGTGATGGATTTACACTTACAGTTACACTATCAGTAGCAGGGCAGTTAAATTCATTGGTTACGGTTACAGAATAAATTGTAGTATCCGAAGGACAAACAATAATACTTGCGGTTGTATCGCCGGTATTCCAAATATATGAGCCACCACCGGTAGCGGTTAGAGTGATGCAGTCTGAATTACAAATTGTAGTATCATTTCCTGCATTTACAACAGGAGCAGGTAAGACATTTACTGTAACACTGTCATCTGCTGAGCAATTATAATTATTGGTTACAGTAACAAAGTAAGTTGTTGTATCTGCAGGACAAACTAAAATACTTGCAGTTGTATCACCGGTGCTCCATAGATAAGAAACCCCACCGGAGGCAGTTAAAGTAACACAATGATAATTACAAATAGTAGTATCGTTACCAGACTCAGGAATAGGAAACGGATTTACATTTACCATAACACTGTCAATAGCCGGACAGCCAACGTTGTTTGTTACTGTTACAAAATATTTGGTAGTATCAACAGGGCACACATAAATACTTTGCGTTGTTTCTCCTGTACTCCAAAGATAAGATACACCTTCGGAGGCGGTTAAAGTAACACATTCGCCTTCGCAAATTGTTGTGTCGTTTCCTGCTTCGGCAACACAATTACAATAGCCCTCAGGATAAATCACATAGGGAATTGCACATAATCTTACTCTGAATGCTTCTTTTGCAGGACCAGGATCAACCATCTCAACATAATCCATCGCAATATTTGCGTCATTTTGAGATTGTGTCTGTTCTGCAATTGAAACATAAGTTTCTGCATTTACAGTATCAGGAATAACAATTTTTCCGTCCCAGTTCAGGTTTATTAAGGCTTCTGTTGCGGGTGATATTTTATATGGCGAATTTGTACCTCCAAAAACTTCAATTGATAAAACAGGTACATCACCGGTTACAATCAAAGATAATGCATAAAATCTGATATCAGTAGGTAAATTTCCGGAAAATGTGATAACCAGTATACTTCCTGATAAATTTGTATGAACGGTTATAAGCTCATTTAAAATCAAATAATTAAGAGTTTCTTCTTCTGTTGTCATCCAAACATTATCAAGACCATCTTTACCATAATTGCTTGCAATATAATTCATGTAACTTTTAAAAACATTAAAAGAATAGCCATATCCGCTGTTGATAACTGAGTGGCTAAAAGTTGCACCCCAGTGATGTGCTCCATTAACACTTAAGTTTGCCATATTATTAACTATAGCTGATAAACTTATTCCGGTATAAAGGTTTGTACGTCCCATTTTTAAAGTATCCCTGATCCATTGGGTTGTTATATCAAAGCTCGGTACTCCAAATGCATACTGCCTGTATGCTACTATGTAACCCTGTTCAAAAGCAGGAGTTGTCCATGCTTGGTCTCCATTGGGGTTAATAAACACTTTCATGTCAACACCACATTCAGTAGCAGACTGTGTTTTTCTTTTAACATAACTATGGTTTCTGGCAATTGAATAATTAATATCTCCTGTGTTGGATGATGTTAAACCATGGTTGTATATTCCCCAGCCATCCTGATACATTTCAACTAATTCAGGCCATGTAACATTAACATCCGCATAAGGGCCATTCGGGTCGTGACAGTCAACTGCTCCTCCCTGAGAAAATGAAAATATTGAAGAACTCATCTTGAAATAAATATCATTGTCGCAGCCATCAGTATATTTTAACCCTGGATAATTAACACCCTGAACTGTTCCGCCGTTTAAAAATGGATATGCATGAGTATAAATATCTTTTGCACCATCGTCAAGGTGCATGCCAAACGAAAAATCCTTGTTGTATTTTAACGGAGTCTTTGATACTGAAAATGTAGAAGGTGCGCTAACAAAAGTAACAATTATACTGTCTATACCAACTTGTTGTGAATATAATGACAGAGCTGAGCAAAAAGTAAAAACCAGTATCAGAAAATATATAGTTATAATTTTAGAAAGCCTTTTCATTATATATTTATTTTTTTTGAAAATATCTGTATTCATAGTTAATAATAAGAGGATAATGAGCATCTCTTTTATCTTTCCGTGATTTTTTGTTAATATTAAAAATATAACCTAATGAAATTTCATTTGTTCCGGAAAAATAATTTGTATATCCGCCTACTGAAAATTCATATGTATAGCTTAAAACCAAACCTTCAAGTATTTCACCTCCTGCGCTTAATCCCATTATTGAGGTATTTCTGTATGTGAGTCCCAACCAATATTTATTTAGGTATTTTACAAGTGACGAAATATCAAAACAGGATATATTGTTTTTTGTCGACCTGAAAATAAAAATCGGTTGAATTTGCCAATCTTGGTTTAACATGAATCTGTATGAAGCATGAACAAAAAATTCACGTTCAATAATCATTAAATTATTTTCACTACCAACGCCGTATTTATTTTTATTAAGAAAAAGAAAAGGAATAACAATACCAATGTCAAAATTTTTAGTACGATAAAGAGCACTTGCTCCTGCGTTAAATCCTGTACCGACTAATTTTTGCTTATTTACGATAAGGGGATCGTCAGGGTCGGGAACGTTAATATTAAGTAGATTAATTGTGTTTTGACGGATACTTCCCCACAAACTAAAACCTATAAATTGATTGGTAGTAATTTGAAGCTGATAAGTATAACTTAATGACACATAAAAATTTTTAAAAATATCCGTTTGATCGCTTATTACATTGCCACCCAACCATGCCTTTTCAGATAAAGGCATTGTAATGTTTGCAAAACTGGTTTTCGGGGTGCCGGAAATGCCTGCCCATTGCCGCCTGAATCCGATGAAAACTTCTGATCTGCCGTTATATCCTGCATATGCAGGTGATAATGCGTATTTATTTACTAAATATTGATTTGATACAGGAAGTTGCTGTGCTTTGATATAGTAACTCAAGCTTATAAAAATTACAAAAAAAAGTATAATTAAAATTTTAGCTCGCATAATGTATTAATTCCTGAATTATACTAATCAAATTATCTTAATATGTTCACTGTTCCTTTATGTGTCTCGTTGTCCATGCATTTATAAATAAAATAATATGTTCCTTCCTGCAATGGATTTCCATTAAATGTTCCATACCAGTTATTCTGATAACTTGAACTCGAAAACACCTCATTTCCCCACCTGTTATAAATATAAACACTGCAAGGTCCAATATCTGTAAGGTTATAAATTATCCAATTATCGTTAAAACCATCTCCGTTAGGAGTTATTAAATTCATATAACCGGTGTGTGTTTTTATAAGAACTTCTATGGTTCTTGTATTTGAACAACCGTTTTTAATAACCTCAACAGTATAATAACCTGCCTTAAAAACAGTTATTGAATATGATGTTTCTCCAGTTGACCACAAAACATTATCATAGCTTCCTGTTAATTTGAGCGTTACGCTTTTTCCTTCAAATATCGCTGTGTCACCAATTATTTCAAGCGTTATTTCCGGGATAGGATAAACCTGAATACTTTTAGAAATGCTGTCGGAACACCCGAAATCGGATATTACTTTAAGACTTACAATAAATGTGCCTGTAGAATTATAAAAATGGCTTGGATTTTCAACATAAGATTGTTGTGTTCCGTCACCAAAATCCCAGATATAATTTTGAATGCTGCCAATTTCAATGAATGATTCATTTATAAAGCTTGTATTATCTCCAAAACAGGCATTTTTTGCGGTAAAATCAGCAAAGGGAAATGAGCCTACTTCAACCTGTTTGTAAATTGCTTTCGAACTTCCTGTTTCAGTCATTATTCTTAAGCCTACATTATGTATTCCTGTTGCAGGGAATAAATGCTTTACAGTATCTCCCGAAGCATCATTAAAAATACCATTACCAACTAAATCCCAATCCGTGCTAATAATACTGTCGCTGCTGCTCGAAATACTTATTAACAATGTACTATCACCAAAACATACCTCAGTGTAAGTGAAATCTACGTATTGAGCAACAGTTACAGTTGAAGAAAAGTGAAAAAATATAATTGAAAATGCTATTATTATTTTTCGGATTAATAATGTTATTAGTTGTTTGGTAAACATTATAAGTTTCAATTAATAAATTAAAACAAAGGTAATAAAGTTAATAGATAAGATTTTTAATAAAAGAAAAAAATAAATGAGTTTTCAACATTTGTTAAATAGTAATATTATGTTTAGAAACACTACTGTCTGATTATGTATTAGATGGTTGAAATGAAAAGTAAAAGAATTATTTTTATTATTGAGTTTCGTCTAACAAAAATTTTAATAAATTTGCAGCGATAATTGCCCGATGGTGTAACTGGAAACACGTCTGACTCTGGATCAGAAGAGTCCAGGTTCGAGCCCTGGTCGGGCAACATTACAGAAAAAGTAGAGACGCACAGTTGTGCGTCTCTACTTATCATATTGATACGTTACAAATATATTCTAAGTCCGGTTGATATAATAAAACCATTGATAATTTTCAGACATTCTAAAAGCAACTCTACCATTAAAAATGAAGGGCGAAATAACATTAATCTCTAATC